>JADLBL010000020.1:300000-558176 GCA_020847735.1 Candidatus Eisenbacteria bacterium | reverse complement strand
TTGGCCTTGGTCGAACCTTCCTTCGCGCGGTTCTGCATCGCGATGAAGTTCGGAATCGCGATCGCGGCCAGAATGCCGATGATCACGACCACGATCATCAGCTCGATCAGCGTGAAGCCCTTCTGCGACTTGACCATTGGAGTGCTCCTCCCGTTGGGGTGTTGCCGGCGCTGATCGCGCCGCTGTGACGCGCTCAACTTGCCCACTCGATAAAGCAACCGACGTACCATCCGCGCTTCCGTCGTCCGCCGTCCGCCGAACCTGCGGCCCGCCAGCGGCTTGCTCCGCTTCCTACGCCGCCCCGACCGCCGGCCCCGCACTGCTCATCGTGCGATTTTCAATCACCCCGGACCGTCGGCGGGCGATTCGCACGCACGGTCGCGAAATCACGCAGCCCGCTCGTCCCCTTCCGCCGCCAGTTCGTCCACGCCGCCGTCCCGCCCCGCGCCCGGCTTCTCGATGCCGTAGGCGATGAGCTTGCGGTACAGGGTCGAGGCGTTGATGCCCAGCAGCTCGCTGGAGCGCTTCTTCTGCCAGCGCGTGTAGTTCAGGACCTTGAGGATGTATTCCTTCTCGAGCTCGTCGAGCGTCATGTTGGGCGAATCAATGACCAGGCTGCCCTTCTGGCTGTGGCCGAAGCGGATCTTGTCGGGCAGGTCCTCGGGCCCGATGACCCCGCCCTCGTCCAGCACCAGCGCGCGCTCCATCACGTTCTCGAGCTCGCGCACGTTGCCGGGCCAGTCGTACTTCATGAGCAGCTCCATGGCTTCCTTGGTGACCGTCTTGGGCGTGCCGTCGCGAAGCTGGCGCCGCAGGAAGTGGTCCACCAGCAGCGGAATGTCGTCGCGGCGCTGCCGCAGCGAGGGCATGCGCAGCGGAATGACGTTGAGGCGGAAGAACAGGTCGGCGCGGAAGCGTCCCTCGGCGACCTCCTTTTCGAGGTCCACGTTCGTGGCCGCCACCAGCCGGCAGTCGATCTTGACCGGCTGCGTGCCTCCGACCGGGATGATCTCCCGCTCCTGCAGCGCGCGCAGCAGCTTGACCTGCGTCGCGAGCGGCATCTCCCCGACCTCGTCGAGGAAGAACGTCCCGCCTTCGGCGACCTGGAAGAGTCCCGGCGAGTCCTTCACCGCGCCCGTGAACGAGCCCTTCACGTGGCCGAACAGATTGCTCTCGAGCAGGTCGCGCGGAATGGCGCCGCAGTTGATGCTCACGAATGGCCCGCTCCCGCGGCGGCTGCGGTAGTGGATCTCGCGGGCGATGAGCTCCTTGCCCGTGCCGCTGTCGCCCTGCACGAGGATGGTCGCCTCGCTGTCGGCGACCTTGTCCACCATGCGGAACACGCGCGTCATCTCCTCCGAGGAGCCGACGATGGTCTTCTCCTCGTGGCCCTTCTTCAGTTCGCGCTTGAGGAACTGGTTCTCGGTCCGGACCTTGCGAAGCTCGAGGGCGTTGCGGACCGCGAGTTTGATCTCGTCGTTCTTGGCGTTCTTCAGCAGGTACTGGAGCGCACCCAGGTTGACCGCATCGATCGCCGACTGCTGCGACGCGTACGCGGTCATCAGCACGACCGGGATGTTGGGATCGTGTTTCTTGATGCTCTGCAGGACCTGGATGCCGTCCATGCCGGGCATCTTGATGTCGCTGATCACGACGTCGAAGTTCTCGGTCCGGACCTTTTCGAGCGCCTCCCGGCCGCTGTTGACCGTCGTGACCTGGTAGCCCTCCTTCCTCAGCACGATGCCGAGGAACTGGGTCATGCTCTGCTCGTCGTCGACGACCAGGATCTTCTCCGCAGCCATCTGGTTCACCTCGTCTTCGGAATGCGCACGGGCCCGATCACGCCGCCTGGACCTCGGCCCCGGCCGCCTCGGGCAGGTTCACCCGCGCGGTCGTGCCGTGTCCGGCTTCGCTCTCGAGGGTCAGCACGCCGCCATGGCGCTCGACGATGCGTTGTGCGATCGCGAGCCCCAGCCCCGTGCCTCCCCGCTTCGTCGTGAAAAAAGGTTCACCGACACGCGCCAGGTCGTCGGCCGCGATGCCGGATCCGTCGTCGCTGAACTCCACCGCCACACCGCCACCCTCGGCGGGTCGCCAGCGAATCACCAGCGTCCCCCGTTCACCCATCGCCTCGAACGCGTTCGCGGCGAGGTTCAGCCACACCTGCCGCATCTGCTCGCGGTCGAGCGCCACGCGCACGTCCGCATCGCCGGGCTCGAACCGCACGTCCACGCCGGGCGAGCGGCGCGGGTCGTGCCGGAGCGCGACGGCGAAATCGTCCAGGTGGTCACCGAGGCGGACCGGCTCGAGCGCCAGGTCGCGCTCGCGCGCGTAGGACAGCAGTTCGGTGACGAACTTGTTGAGCCGGCCGGATTCGCGGGCGATCAGGTCCATCAGCTGCGACTCCTCGCCGTCCAGCTTCAGCTCGCGCTGCAGGTACTCGACCGAACCGGAGATCGGCTTGAGGCCGTTGCGAAGCTCGTGCGCGATGCCAGCCGCGAGCGCGCCCAGTTCGGCGAGCGTTTCGTTGCGGCGGGCGCGGCGCTCCATCTCGCGCACCTCGGTCAGGTCCTGGAAGACGGCCACCACTCCGGTCATCCGGCCTTCGTGCATGAGCACGTTCGTGGAAACGCCCACCGGCAGATGGCGCCCGGCGGCGCCCTGCAGGTGCAGTTCCGCGCGGGCGCGTCCGCGCTGGCGCTGGAGCGTGTCCAGCACGAGGTCGCGCAGCCCCCCGAGACGCTCGGGCATCGCGTAGCTGACGTGCCGGCCGCGGGTCTCGATCGCGCGCGTGCCGAGCACCTGCTCCGCCGCGGGGTTCAGGTAGCCCACGATGCCGTTGTGGTCCACGGTGAACACCCCGGTCGTCAGGTGGCGCAGCACCACGTCGTTGTCGATCCGCACGCGATCGAGCTCGCGCGCGGTGCGTTCGAGGTCGCCGCGGGTGCGGTGCACGCGCTCGCCGAGCACGCCCGAGAGCACGCCGACCATGGTCAGGAACGCCACCAGCAGCTCGGGTTTGGGCAGGTCCGCCGCCGGCTGCGCGGGGACGCCGGTCACGCGGGCCGCCAGCCACGGCAGCGCGAGATAGCCGGCGCACGCCCCGGCCGCGGCGAACAACCCGCCGGCGATGCGCTGCAGCACCCCGCCGGTGATGACGACGAGGGCGAAGAACAGCACGAACTGGCTGTCCCGGCCGCCGGTCGCGGCCGCGAGCCAGCAGATGAAGACGAGGTCCACCGCCATCTGCACGTACGCCTGGACGGCGTGACCGCCCAGCGTGCGCGCCGTCAGGGCGAAGACCGCCGACAGCACGCCCAGGGCGACCAGGGTCGTCCACAGGAGCACGACCGGATGAGCGGTGACTTCGGGGCGCAGCAGCAGCCCGCACGGCAGCGCGAGCGAGGCCACGAGCAGGCGGCCGAGGATCAGGTGCTGGAGCGCGTTCCAGCCCTGGGCCCCGGCGGCCGGGCCTTCGAGGCCCGGCGCCAGTCGCAGACTCGTGCCCGCGGTCGCGGTCATCGTCAGTTGCCGCCCGCCACGACGCTGATGAGCTTGAACATCGGCAGGTACATCGCGACGACCATGCCGCCGACGATGCCGCCCATGACGACGATCATGATGGGCTCGATGATCGAGGTCAGCGTGTCCACCGCCGTGTCCACTTCGGCCTCGTAGAAGACCGCGATCTTCGTGAGCATCTCGTCGAGGGCGCCCGTCTGCTCGCCGACCGCGATCATCTGCGTGACCATCGGCGGAAACACCCCCGAGGTCTTGAGCGGGGCCGACACCGTTTCTCCTTCGCGAATCGAGGCGCGCGCGCTCATGATCGCCTCGGCGATGACCTTGTTGCCGGCCGTGCGAGCGGTGATCTCGAGGCCGGCGAGAATCGGCACGCCCGAGGAGATCAGCGTGCCCAGCGTCCGGGTGAAGCGCGCGACCGCGCCCTTGAGGAGCACGTCCCCGAGCACCGGAGCCTTGATCAGGAAGCCGTCGATCTGGCGATGTCCGTTCTCGGTCGTGTAGTAGCGCTGCGTTCCGATCACCAGCGCGACCACGGCGAGGATCATGACCCACCAGTAGTGCAGCAGGAAGTCCGAGAGCATGAGCACGATCTTGGTCGGCAGCGGCAGCTCGCCGCCGAAGTCCGTGAACATCTTCGCGAACGTCGGGATGATGAAGATGAGCATGAACGCGGTGGCGCCCAGGGCCACGGTCAGCACGACGGCCGGATAGACCATCGCGCTCTGGACCTTGCGCTTGAGCGCGTCGGCCTTCTCGATGTAGGTCGCCAGGCGCAGCAGGATCTCGTCCAGCACGCCGCCGGCCTCGCCGGCGGCGACCATGTTGCGGAACAGGTCGTCGAACACGCTCTTGTGCTTGCCGAGCGCGTCGGACAGAGTCGCGCCCGCCTCGACCTCGCGCGTCACCTCGTTGATGACCCGGCCGAAGGACGGCTTGCTCGACTGTTTCGCGAGGATGTCGAGGCACTGCACGAGCGGCAGGCCGGCGGAGATCATCGTCGCGAACTGGCGCGTGAAGATGGCGAGGTCCTTCGTGGACACGCTGACGCCGCCGCCCAGCTTGGGCATGGACAGGCCGCCGCCCTTAGGGCGCAGCGACGTCACCAGGATCCGCTTCTTGCGCAGGATCTCGAGCGCCTCTTCCTGACGCCCGACTTCGATCTCGCCGCTCTGGGCCTCGCCGGCCATGCTGCGGCCCTTCCAAACGTAGGTCGCCATCGTCTCCTCCTAGGCTGCCGCCCGAAGGACCTTCTGGAGCATGCCCTCCAGCTCCACGCGGTCCGTGCTGCGATCAATGGCGTCCTCGGCCGTGAGGTGCTTGTCCAGCACGGCCTGAAGCAGCGCCTGATTCATGGTCTGCATTCCGAACTTTTGTCCCGCCTGCATGAGGCTGTAGATCTGGTGGATCTTGCCCTCGCGAATGACGGCCTTGATCGCCGGCGTGCACACCAGCACCTCGGCGCACATGATCCGGCCGGCGCCGCGGCTGCGCGGCACGAGCTGCTGCGTCATCACGCCTTCGAGCGTGAACGCGAGCTGCGTGAGGATCTGCTTCTGCTGGTCGGCCGGGAACACGTCCACGATGCGGTTGACCGCCTCGTAGGTGGAGTTCGTGTGCAAGGTCGCGAACACCAGGTGGCCGGTCTCGGCGATGGTCAGCGCCGCCTCGATGGTCTCGAGGTCGCGCATTTCACCGATCAGGATGATGTCGGGGTCCTGGCGCAGCACGTACTTGAGCGCGGTCGGGAACGACGCCGTGTCGGCGCCGATCTCGCGCTGGTTGACGATGCACTTCTTGTGGTGGTGGATGTACTCGATCGGGTCCTCGATCGTCATGATGTGGCTCTGGCGCGTGGCGTTGATCTTGTCGAGCATCGCCGCCAGAGTCGTGGACTTGCCGCTCCCGGTCGGACCGGTCACCAGGATCATGCCCTTCTGACGGTTCGTGAACTCGCGGACGACCGGCGGCAGGCCGAGCTTGTCCATCGCCAGGATCTCGTACGGAATCTGCCGGATCGCCATGGACACGACGCCGCGCTGAAGGAAGGTGTTCGCGCGGAAGCGCGACAGCCCCTTGACGCCGAAGGAGAAGTCCAGCTCCTTGGTGGTTTCGAAGCGCTTGCGCTGCTCGTCCGACAGCACGCTGTAGGCCAGCGCCGCGCACTTCTCGGGCGACAGCACCTCGTACTCGGTCGCGGTGATGGCACCGTCAATGCGCAGTTCCGGCGGCACGCCCGCCGTGATGTGCAGGTCGGAGGCCTTGCGCTGCACCATGTCTTCCAGCAGTTGCCGGAGGGTCAGGTCCGCCATGGGTTCCTCGTGGGGTTCGTGCGCCGGATCACAGCTTGTCCGCCGCGGTTTCCTTGAGCACTTCCTCGACGGAGACGATGCCCCGCTTGAGTTTCTGCAGCGCGTCCATGCGCAGGGTCAGCATTCCTCCCGCGATCGCCGCGCGCTTGATCTCGATCGCCGAGGCCCGCTGCAGGATCAGGTCCCGCAGCGCCGGCGAGATGGTCATGACCTCGTAGGCGCCCTGCCGGCCCCTGTGGCCGGTGTTGTTGCACTCGACGCAGCCCTCGCCCTGCATGATGGTGGCCGACCGGGCCTCCTCCGGATCCATCTGCAGCTCGTGGAGGATCTCGTCGGTCAGCTTGGCGGGCCGCTTGCAATGCGCGCACACCTTGCGCAGCAGGCGCTGCGCGAGGATCAGGTTGACCGACGACGCGACGAGAAACGGTTCGATGCCCATGTCGATCAGTCGTCCGATCGTCGCGGGCGCGTCGTTCGTGTGCAGCGTCGAGAGCACGAGGTGGCCGGTGAGCGCCGCCTTGGTGGCGATGCTGGCGGTGTCGATGTCGCGGATCTCGCCGACCATGACGATGTTGGGGTCCTGGCGCAGGAAGGCCTTGAGCGCGGCCGAGAAGGTCAGGCCCACGCCCTCGTTCACCAGCACCTGGTTGATGCCGTCGAGGTTGTACTCGACGGGATCCTCGGCGGTCATGACGTTGACCTCGGGGGTGTTCACGCGCGAGAGCGCCGAGTAGAGCGTGGTCGTCTTTCCTGAGCCCGTCGGTCCGGTTACGAGGACCATGCCGTAAGGGTTCAGGATCGCGGCGAGGAACTCCTTCATGGAGACGGGCTCGAAACCGAGCTTCTCCAGGTCGATGTTGAGGTTCGCCTTGTCGAGGATTCGCATGACGATCTTCTCGCCGAAGATCGTCGGCAGGGAGTTGACGCGCAGGTCGATCGTGCGGTTGAGCACCTTGATCTTGATGCGTCCGTCCTGCGGCACACGGCGCTCGGCGATGTCGAGGTCGGCCATGATCTTCAGGCGCGAGGTGATCGCGGCCTTGAACTTGTAGGGCGGCGCCATCATCTCCTGCAGCGCGCCGTCGATGCGGAAGCGCACGCGCAGTGTCTTTTCGTACGGTTCGATGTGGATGTCGGAGGCGCCCTTGCGCACGGCGTCGGCGATCAGCGAGTTGACCAGCTTGACGATGGGCGCGTCGTTGACCTGGCCGATCCCGGTCTCGGCCTCGGCCTGCGTGTCCTCCTCGACGACGTCGAGGTCCTCCTCCATGCCCTTCATCACGTCGGCCATCGTGCCGGCGGAATCGTAGGCGCGGTCGAGCGCCTTCTTGACCGCGGCTTCCGAGGCGACGTGCGGCTCGACCTCGTAGCCGGTGATGAACTTGATGTCGTCGATCGCGAAGATGTTGGACGGATTCGCCATCGCGACGACCAGCTTGCGGCCGCCCTTGGAGACGGGCAGCGCCATGAACTTGGTCGCGACGTCGCCCGGGATCAGCCGGATCAGCGCCGGGTCGGGCTCGTAGCCCTTGAGGTCGATCGCGGGGCAGTTGTAGAGCTTCGAGAGGAAGTCGAGCAGACCTTCCTCGCTGATCGCTCCGATCTTGACGAGATTGGCCGTGACCGATCCGCCGCCGGTCTTCTGCTGAAGGGCGGCCTTCTGCAGGGCGTTCTCGTCGATGAGACGGGCTTCGAGAAGTTTCTGACCGATGTCTTCGACCACGAGCGCTTCCCCGGAGGTGAGCCGAACGGCGAGCCTGGAGCCGTTGCCTGAGTGCGCTTTGCGCGCGAGCCGCGGGCCCGTCCGCAAGCGACGTGCCCCTGCGGCCTGCACGCCACGAGGCGCGCAAGTCACGGCCGGGCACGATCCGTCCGGGTTATCGGGAGGGTCGGGCCGGTGGCTGAAGGGAAATCCGCAAGCTCATCGGCGTGGGGATCGTGCGAATCGCACGCTGTCGCCCGCGGCGGCCCGGGGAACGGACACGATGACGCTCGCGCCCAGCCGCTCCAGCAGCTTCGGCCCGATGCCCGGCACCGCCAGCAGGTCGTCGGGCGACCGGAACGGCCCGTGCAGCTTCCGGTGCGCGACGATTCGTGACGCGAGCACCGGACCGATGCCCGGCAGCCGATCCAACTCGGCCTCGCCGGCCCGGTTGAGGTCGAGCGCGCCGACGCCCGCCGGAGGCTGCGCGGACGGGCCGGACTCCGCGGCGGGCGGCAGCGGCGCCGGCGCGGGCCGCGGCTCGCGCCACAGCAGGTCGGACAGCGTTCCGATCGCCACCAGGGCCAGCAGCACGAGCGCGCCCCGGCGCTCGGCGGGAGTGAGGTCGAACACGTCGCGTTCCGCGGGGGCGGTGGCGGAGGCGACCGGCGGCCGGGCGAACGCCCGCGGGCCGCCGGCGAATCAGTTGAAGAGCGGCCAGATCATCTCGAAGCGGAACGTGCGACCGCTGTCGCGCGCCAGCCGCAGGTCCGGAGCGCTCGCCAGGTCGAGCCAGGTTTCCTCGTGCCGGACGTTCTCGAGCCCGTCGGCCCTCAGCACGAACGTCGCATCGCCGAGCGTGAACTCGCCGCGCGCGGCGAGCGTCGCGTACCCGGGAAGCGTGACGTCGCCGAACAACGCATCGCGGGTATCCGTCTCCCGCTCGCCGATCCACGACGCCTCGGCGCGCAGCCGCACGCCGAGGTCGCCGGTGAAGAGCCGGAACGCCGCGCCGACGGCGGCGGTCGCGCCAACGGCCGGGTCCACGCGGCGGGCGAGCCGGTCGCCCTCGCGCGCGAGCAGGTAGCCCGAGCCTTCTAGGCTCAGCACCCGCCAGCTCACCCCCGCTTCGGCGCTCGCGAACGCGAAGCGGTAGCGCTCGTCCTCCGCCTCCCAGCCCTGCAGCAGCGCGACGTCGCGCACCGGAAAGCGCACCAGCACGGCCCGCCCGCCCGTGCTGCCCGTGAGCGCCAGCGCGCCGGCGTGCGCGTTGCGCCGTGCGGCGCGCACCTCCGCACCCGAAACCCAGCTGTCCTGGACGAACGGCCGCACGCCCGCGGAGAGGTCGCTCCACACCGGGTCCACGACGCGCTCGGCGAACACGCGCAGCGAGCGCGCGGCGCCGCCGGCCCGCCAGACCAGCGCGGGCGACATCTGCCAGCGCTCGCGCCTGCGGCTGGGCGCGTCGTGCCGGCCACCGCCGAGTTCCAGCTCGAGCCGGCCGGATCCGACCGGCGCGATCACGCGCGCCGCCGCCCACACCGCATGCTCCTCCCACGTGTCGCGCGTCGCGCTTCCGGCGTACTCCCGGCTCACCCGGCCCTGGCGCACCTCGATTCTGGCTCCCAGTTCGCCGCGTCCGCGCCGCAGCGAGCCCGCGAGCTCGGCGACGTTGGACTGCGCCTCGCGACGCACCCACGGATAGATCACGTCGCCGGCCGCGAACGATTCGCGCGCGTCGCGCCCGCGCGAAAGGCGCGCCGAGAGCGCGCGGATCGAGTCGCTCCAGCTCCAGCCGAACGAACCGGACTCGCCCTTCGCGGCGTCGGCGGCGCCGACGCGCTGCCGCTCGGCCGATCCCCGCTGCGCGAACGAACCGTCGAGGACGTGACGGCCGCGGCGCGCTCCGCCGTTCACCAGCCACAGGTGGTCGCCGGCGCGCTCGAGGTCCCCCGCCACCTCGCGCTGGTCCGCCACGGCTCCGCCCCGCACCCACGAGCGCTCGTCGCCGCGCGAGACGTAGATGCCGTTGCGGTCGAGGCCCGCGTCGCCGCTCACGACGGTCCAGACCGAGCGCGGCTTGCGGCTCGTCGGCGGGGCGAGCACCGGCGTCGCGCTGGCGATGGCGGTGCCGAAGCCGCGCCAGGCGGCGCCCTCGCCGACGACCACCGTGGCGCTGTCGTACCACGCGAGCGGCGCCTGGGCCTCGGCCACGCCGGGCGCGGGAAGCGCCGCCGGCGCCAGCGGGTCGCGAAGCTCGAAGCCGCCGGCGGACAGCCCCGCGAAGACCGGAGGAATGCCGAACGACAGCGAAGCGTCCGGAGTCCAACCCGGCGAACCCGGGCGCGCCCACCAGGCGGCGAACGTCGAGACCGAATGCCCCGCGGGCACGTCGGCGGCCGGCGCGACGGTGGGCGCGGCGGCGAGCAGGCCGAGGACCAGTGCGGGCACTGCGGAAGAACGGCGAATGGCGGCGACTCCGTCGGGGTGGGCGTCGGGGATCTGCGGCCGCGAAGGTTAGTCGCGCGCGCGCGCGGGCGTCAACGGCGCGCGGCGTCCGCGAGCAGGTCCACGGTGCGCGCCGGCACCGGCATTTCGCCGAGGCCGGCGCCGCGGTGCGTGCCGTGGAAATCCGAACCGCCGCTCTCGATGAGCTGCAGGCGTTTCGCCACCAGCCGCCAGCGGCGAATGGCGGGTGCGCCGTGCATGGGGTGCCAGACTTCGATGCCGTCGAGCCCGGCTTCCCTGAGCCGTTCCACGACCAGCTCCGGCAGCGCCGGACCCGGATGCGCGAGCACCGCCGCGCCGCCGGCGTCGCGAATGCAGGCGATGGCCTCCTCGGAGTGGAACGCGGGGCGTGGCACGAACGCGCTGCCGCGGGTTCCGAGGTACTTCTGGAACGCGGCCTCGACGCTCGGCACGTGTCCGGCGCGCAGCAGCGCCTGCGCGACGTGGGGCCGGCCCACGACGCCGGGTTCGGCGGACGCGAACACGGCCTTCTCGTCCACGGGAACGCCCTGCTCGCGCAGCCGCTGCATGATGGCGAGCGCGCGCTGCCGGCGCTCTCCGCGGAACGCCTGCAGCCGCTCGAGCAGCGACTCGCTCCGATAGTCGATGAAATAGCCGAGCACGTGCAGGTCCCACTCGCCGAAGGTCGAGGAGATCTCGATGCCCGGCACGAGCCGCAGCCGGCCTTCGGCCGCCGCGAGCGCGCGCGGCATCGCCTCGACGGTGTCGTGGTCCGTGACCCCGAGGGCGACGACCTCGTGCGCCAGGGCGTGCTCGATCAGCTCCTCGGGCGAGAGCTGGCCGTCGCTGAAGAACGTGTGCGAGTGCAGATCGACCCGGCGGCCGCCCGTCCGGGCAGTCCGCGCAGGCGTCATGCGCGGCCCAGCACGCGGCGCAACGCCGCGATCCGGTCGTTCACGTCCTCGAACCCGGGCATCTGCGCCGAGACGCGCTCGTACTCGGCGAGCGCCGCCTCGGACTCGCCGAGCTCGACGAGCGCGTGCGCGTAATGGAACCGCAGCTCGCCGTCACCGCCGTCCTCGATCGGGTGCTGGAGCGCGCGGCGGAACTCGCCGACGGCCTCGGCCCAGCGCCCCTGCTCGATGTGGCAGCGGCCGATCATCTCGAGCGCCCGCGGCGCGAGCCTGGGCTCGCCCACCGCGACGCGGAAGGAATCCACCGCCTGTTCGAGCAGGCCCATCTCCCGGTACGCCATGCCGAGATCGTAATGGCTCTGGGCATCGCCGGCCAGTTGCGCCTCGACGCCACGCTGAAACTCCGCGAGCAGGCCCGAGAGGTCGAACGTCACAGCCTCGCCCCGCCCGACCGCCACCTCGACGCGGCCCGCCTCCATCGGCGGCGCCCCCGCGGGCGGGGCGGGCGAAGCGACCGCGACCGGGCCCGCGGCCGCGCCGCCGGCCAGCCGCTGAAGCCGCCGGCGTGCCGTGTCGTTCTGGGCGTCGAAGACCATCGCGCGCTCGAACCAGCGGCGCGCTTCCGACTCGTCCCCTGCGTTCAGCGCGCGATCGCCCATCTCGCAGGCGACCGTGGCCGCTTCCTTCTTGTCGCCGCGCCGCTCGCAGTTGATGAGCCACAGCTCGAGCACCGACGGCGCCACGGTCGCGCTGCGGCCGAGGCTGCGGTAGATCGTCGCCGCGCTGTCGAAGCGGCCGAGGACCTCGTACGCCTGCGCCGCGCGGGCGAGCGTGCCCGACGCCTTCTCGCGGTCGCCGGCACGGAACTGCTCCTGGGCCGAGGTGAGCAGCGCCTCGACCTGCTGGAGGCCGATTTCCTGCGTCGTCGGGCCCTGCGCCGGCATCGCCTGCGGCGCGGGAGGCGCCGGCTGCGGCGCGGGTGCGGGCGGCTGCGGCACCGGCGCCGCGACCGGCGGCGTCGCTGCGGCCGGCTGCGCGGCCACCGGCGGCTCGAAGCGAAGGCCCGGCGCCGCGGTCGTGGCGGGCTCGGCGCTCGCGGCGGGAGCCGGGGCCGTCGTTTCGGGCTCGTCCTCCTCCTCCTCGAGGATCACGACGACGTCTTCGTCCTCCTCGGGCGCGCGCTCCGGCTCCGGTTCCGGCTCCGCAGCGACCGGTGAGGGCTCGTCGGCATACGCGAAGGTCGTCCCGGGTTCTTCATCGTTGCCGATCTCGTAGACGTGCACCTCGTCGCCCGCATCGGCCGGGGCTGCAGCCCTCCCGGACGTGGGGGCCGGCGCCGGCTCGGACAGGCTCGCCTCGTCGATCACGAAGCGCACCGTGTCGCCCGCTTCGGAATCTTCCTCGTCGCCTGCGGCTCCGTGGTGCGGCGCGAGTTCCTCCTCGGAAACCGCGAAGTCCGCGGGCGAGGCCGCGCCGGAGCCATTTCCGGCCGCGGGCGGGGCCGAATCATGGCGGCCCGAGTCGAAGCCCTCGACCGCTCCGCGCGCCGAAAAGTCGGGACGCGCCATCATGACGCTGCCCCGCGCGGTCGGCTCGAGGTCGAGCCCGTCCCTGGCGGCCGGAGCCGTGAGTTCCTGCGCGGACTCGACCCGCTCGATGCGCTGCGGTTCGGGCGTGGAGATGTCGGGAGCGGACTCCAGCTCGATCTCGTTCGCGCCCAGCTCGTGCGTCTCCGGCCCGGGTTCGCCCGCCACCGCCAGCGCCTCGGCCGGCAGGCCGTCCACGCTCGCGTCGAGCTTCGCCGCGCGGGTCAGCACGCGGGTCGCGTCGCGTTCCTGGCCGCGCTGGCGGTACTGGTCCGCCGCCTCGACGAGGGCTTCCGCCGCCTGGTGCTGGTCGCCGGCGAGGACCCAGGCCTCGGAAAGCTGCTCGAGCACCTTGATGTTGTCCTGGCAGACGTCGAAGGCCTTGCGGAGCGCGTGCGCGGCTTCCGCGGGCGCGCTGGAGCGCACCATGTGCTCGGCGTACTGCACGTAGTACAGGGCCGCTTCACCCGCCAGGCCGTCGAGCGCGTGCAGGTTCGCCAGCGCGTTCAACACCTTGGCCGGCGACAGCGAAAGCCGCGTCATCTTCTTGCACACGGCGATCGCGTTCTTGTAGAGCGAGGCCTTCTCGTAGGCCGCGACGGCCGACAGGTAACGGTCCGCCGCGTCGGTCTGCTCGCCCTTCTTGTAGAGCAGGTCCGCCAGCAGGACGAAGTTGTAGGGGTCGGAGTCCTCGAAGCCGACGAGCTTCTCGTACTCGGCCAGCGCGCCGTCCAGATCGCCATTCTGGATGCAGCGCTGAGCTCGACGCTTGATCTCGATCGCCTTTTCCAAGTTGGCTGATTCTCCCCGGGCGACCCCCTCGTCGCGCGGTTACAGGACTGTCCGAATCAAGCGCTCATGCCGGACCTCACGGCGTCCCGGCACTGCCCGCCCGCGGCGAGCAACGCGGCACGCGCCGACTCGAGGTCCGCTGCCACGGCTGTCTTATCGGCGCCGTCGGGCAGGGACTTCAGGTTGATTTCCACGTTGAGGCCTGCGCCCTCGCCGGCGGCCTGGGCGAGAAGCCCCGCCACCCCAGCGTCGGTGGCGGCATTGGGGTTGCCGTGGCGGACCGCCTCGGTGACGACCTCCACGAGCCGCGTGCAGACGCGCAGCGTCTCGAGCGGGACGCGGCAGGCCTGCAGGTCGGCGACGGCGATGGCCGCCGCGCGTGCCTCCTGCTCGGCGGGGGTGGCCTGCGGAAGCCGGCGCGCCTTGAGCACCGCGTCGAAGGATTCCGCGTCCCGCCGGGCCAGCCCCAGGAGCTCGGAGCGCAGGGCCCCGGCCTCGCGCTTGACCGTGGTCATGACCGCCTCGCTGGCGGCGTACTTCTTCTTGCCGAGGGTCAGGTTCGCCATCATCGTCGCCAGACAGGTCGCGAGCGCGCCCGCGAAGGCCGCCACCGTCCCTCCGCCCGGCGTCGGGGTGGGACCGGCCACCTGCTCGAAGAAGGTGGCGATCGGAACCGCTTCGGTGAGCGGCGGGGTGCGCAGACGCAGCTCGAGCACCTGGTCGCGGCTGAAGCCCTCGAGCTGCAGCCCGTGCTCGGCGGCCGCGATCAGCGCCGCCTCGGGCACCAGCCCCACCACCTCGCAGCCCGAGATGGCCGCGCCGTGCCGCGCCGCCTCGTCGCGCACCAGCGCGAGCACACGATGAATCGGGGTCGCCTCGACGTTGACCAGGTTCATGCTGACCTGCGCCCTGCGCCCGCCCTCGATCGAGAAGCCGAGCGCCCGCACGTTCCGGAGCCCGCCGCTCTGCTCGCGGATCGCGGCCGCGATCGCCTTCGCGACGCGCACGTCCGGGGTATTGAGGTTCGCGTTGAAGGCGACCAGGAAACGCCTTGCGCCGACGGCGGTTGCTCCGGCGGTGGGATGAATCCTCCCGGGCCCGAAGTCCGGCTGCTTCGCCGGGTCCTTGCCGATCAGCTCGCGCAGGCCCTCGAACTCGCCGCGGCGCACGTCCGCCAGGCTCGTGCGCGCCGGGCTGGTGGCGGCCGCTTCGTAAAGGAACACCGGGATCCCGGCCTCATCGCCGATGCGCCGGCCCACCTGCCTCGCCATTTCGGCGCAGTCGTCGAGCGTGACGTTCTCGACCGGCACGAACGGCAGCACGTCGGTCGCACCCATGCGCGGGTGCTGGCCCTTGTGATGGTTCAGATCGATCAGTTCCGCCGCGCGTTTGACGACGCGGACCGCCGCCTCCATCACCGGCTCCGGCTCGCCCGCGAACGTGAGCACCGAGCGGTTGTGGTCGGGGTCCATCTCGGAGTCGAGCAGGGTGACTCCCGGCACCGACGAGACGGCGGCGAGCAGCTGGTCCACCACCTCGCGGCGGCGGCCTTCGGAAAAGTTGGGAACGCATTCGACGAGGCGGGACATTTCGGCTCTCCGGCGGATCGTGAGTTTCGGGTCCGGTGCTCGCGCGGACTTCGGACTTACGGCCAGACCCGCCGCTCGACGGCGGGCAGGGCGAGGTCGGCGCCGCGCATGAAGACGGTGTCGGGGCGGACGGCGGGCATCCAGTACGGCAGCTCCTCGAGCGTTTCGCACTCCCACATCACGGCGTCGCCCCAGGCGCCGGGCGTGAGGTGCCCCACCTCGGCCTCGGCGCCGAGCGCCCGGGCCGCGTTCCAGGTGATCGCCAGCAGCGTCTCGCTGGCGTCGAAGCCGCACAGGCGCGCGGCGAGCGCGGCGCACTCCATCAGCGACTGGGCCGGTGCGGTGCCGGGGTTGAAGTCGGTGGCGACGGCGAAGCGCGCGCCGCTCGCGCGGATCATCGCCGCCTCGGGCAGGCGCTGCCGCAGCGTGAGCGCCGCGGCGGGCAGCAGTACGCCGACCGTTCCGGCCTCGGCGAGCGCGCGCCAGTCCTCGTCGTTGGCCGACTCGAGATGATCGGCGCTGCGCGCCTTGAGCTCCGCCGCGAGCTTCGCACCGCCGAAGCGCGCCATCTGCTCGGCGTGCAGCTTGACCGGAAATCCCAGCTCGACCGCGCGGGAGAGCACGGCGCGGCACTCCTCGACCGTGAAGGCGATCGGGTCGCAGAAGACATCGATCGCCCCGGCCATGCCGCGGCGGTGGATCTCGGTCAGCAGCTCCCCCCGCACCTCCTCGACGTACTGCTCGCGCCTGCCCTCGTACTCCGCCGGCAGCGCGTGCAGCACCAGCGCGGTCCGATGGACGCGGACCGGCACGCGGATCGCCGCCCCTCCCATCAGCTCGAGCAGGCGGATCTCGCGGCGCGGCGCCAGCCCGTAGCCGCTCTTGACCTCCACGGTCGTGCAGCCGTTTGCCCGCCAGCGTTCGAGGCGGATGGCCAGCCCCTTCTCGAGCACGTCCTCCTTGACCGCCGCGGTCGCCTGCACGGTCGAGCGGATTCCGCCCCCGGCCGCCGCGATCTCGGCATAGGGCCGGCCGGCCAGCTTCATCTGGAACTCGCCCGCGCGGTGCCCCCCGAAGATCATGTGCGTGTGGCAGTCCACGAGGCCGGGCGTCACGAGCTTGCCGTTCGCGTTCATCGGCCGGGCGTCCGGGTGGTGGCGGAAAAGCTCCGCGGCCGGCCCCACCTCGAGCACGCGGCCGTCGCGGAACACGATCGCGCCCTTCGGGAAGCGCAGCACCTCGCGGCCCTCCGCGTCGGGCGTCACGACCTCGGAGGTGTTGTGCAGGATCAGGTAGGCCGAACGGCCTGCAACCGGCTTGCTGGACGGATCGTGCGCGGACCAGTACGTCATCGCGTCACGTCGTCACGCCCGGCAGCTTCATGCCGGTCGCCCGCGCATGCGCGATCGCTTCCGGGTAGCCGGCGTCGGCGTGCCGCATGACACCGGTGCCCGGATCGTTGAGCAGCACGCGCGACAGCCGTTCGTCGGCCTCGGGCGTGCCGTCGCAGACGATCACCTGCCCGGCGTGGATCGAGTTGCCGATTCCGACTCCGCCACCGTGGTGGACGCTCACCCACGAAGCGCCGCTCGCGGTGTTGAGCAGGGCGTTCAGGATCGGCCAGTCGGCGATCGCGTCGCTGCCGTCGCGCATCGCCTCCGTCTCGCGCCACGGCGAGGCGACCGAACCGGTATCGAGATGGTCGCGGCCGATGACGACCGGCGCCTTGAGCGCGCCTTCGCGCACCATGCGGTTGAAGCGCAGGCCGAGGCGGTGGCGTTCGCCGTAACCCAGCCAGCAGATGCGGGCCGGGAGTCCCTGGAACGCGACGCGCTCCTGCGCGAGCGGAATCCAGCGATGCAGCCGCGCGTCGTCCGGGAACTCGGCGAGCGCGGCCGCGTCGGTGGCGAGGATGTCCGACGGTTCGCCCGAGAGCGCGGCCCAGCGGAACGGGCCCTTGCCGACGCAGAACAGCGGGCGGATGTACTCGGGCACGAACCCGGGGTACGAAAAGGCCTCCGCCTCGGACAGCCCGCCCTTCGCGGCCTCGCCGCGCAGGTTGTTGCCGTAGTCGAACAGCACCGTGCCGCGCGCCTTCATGCCGAGCAGCGCGCGCACATGAACGGCCATGGACTCGCGGGCGCGCTTCACCAGTTCCTCGGGCCGCGAGCGGCGCGCCTCGGCGGCCTGCTCGAGCGATAGGCCGGCGGGCACGTAACCGTTGAGCGGATCGTGGGCGCTCGTCTGGTCGGTGGCCACGTCGGGGACCACCCCGCGCGCGAGCAGATCGGGGATCACCTCGGCGGCGTTGCCGACGAGGCCGACGCTCAGCGGCCGCCGGGCCGCCTGCGCCTCGCGGCACCAGGCGAGCGCCTCCTCGGTCGAGCGGGTCAGGCGGTCGCAGTAGCGCGTCTCGACCCGCCGGCGGGCGCGCGACTCGTCCACCTCCACGGCCAGGCACACGGCGCCGTTCATGGTCGCGGCGAGCGGCTGCGCGCCGCCCATGCCGCCGAGGCCGGCGGTCAGCACCAGTTTCCCCGCCAGCGACCCGCCGAAATGCCGGTCGGCGCACTCCGCGAAGGTCTCGAACGTGCCCTGCACGATGCCCTGCGAGCCGATGTAGATCCACGAGCCGGCGGTCATCTGCCCGTACATGATCAGCCCCTTCTTCTCGAGCTCCCAGAAATGCTCCCAGGTGCCCCAGCGGGGGACGAGGTTCGAGTTCGCGATCAGCACCCGCGGCGCGTGCGGATGCGTGCGGAAGACGCCGACCGGCTTGCCCGACTGCACGAGCAGCGTCTCGTCGTTCTCGAGCGAGCGCAGCGAGGTGACGATGCGGTCGAACGCCTGCCAGTCGCGCGCCGCCTTGCCGGTGCCGCCGTAGACGACCAGCTCGTCGGGCTTCTCGGCCACCTCGGGATCGAGGTTGTTCATCAGCATGCGCAGCGCGGCTTCCTGCACCCAGCCCTTGCACGAGAGCGCGGTGCCGCGCGGGGCGCGCACGACGCGTGCGACGGCGACGGGGTTCATGAGTCCAGCACCTCCTCGGCCAGCTTGAGCGGCGCCGCGGACAGCACCCACTTCGCGACCTCCTCGGCCGGCCCCGCCAGCGGCCGGTCGCCTTCGGGCGCGGGGCTCACCCGGCGGATCGCGCCGTAGAGCCGCTCGCAGCCTTCGCCCGCGGTCAGCGGTCTGCGGAACTCGAGGCCGCGGCAGGCGCAGAGCAACTCCAGCGCCACGACCCGCGCCGCGTTGTCCACGACGCGGCGCGCGTGGCGGCCGGCGATCGGCGCCATGCTCACGTGGTCCTCGATGCCCGCGCCCGTCGGGATCGAATCCACGCTCGCGGGATGAGCGAGCGACTTGTTCTCGGAGACGAGCGCCGCCGCCGTGTACTGGGCCATCATGTAACCGGACTCGAGGCCCGGCTGCGCCGCCAGCACCGCCGGCAGCTCGGAGACGCGCGCGTCCAGCAGCCGGTCGATGCGCCGCTCCGACATCGAGGCGATTTCGGCCACGGCGATCTTGAGGTAGTCGGCCGCGAGCGCGACCGGTTGTGCGTGGAACAGGCCGGCCGAGACGGTCTCTCCACCCTCGGGCAGGACGAGCGGATTGTCGTTGACGCAATTGAGCTCGATTTCGAGCTGCCGCTCGACGTGCACGATCGCGTCCCACGAGGCGCCCATCACGCCCGGAGCGCAGCGCAGGCTGTAGGCGTCCTGCACCCGGCCGCAGTCGCGATGCGACTCGACGATCCGGCTGCCGGCCGCGTAGCCGCGCAGCCGCGCCGCCGCCTCCAGCGCGCCCGGGTAGGGGCGCAGGGCCATGACGTCCGCGCGCGCGGGCTGGAAACTGCCCATGAGGACTTCGGTGCTGAGTGCCGCGGCGGCGACCGCCGCCTCCCAGACGCGCTGGGCGTCGGCGCACGCCAGGGCGGCGAAGGCCGTCGAGAACTGCGTGCCGTTGACGAGCGCCAGGCCTTCCTTCGCTTCGAGCGTCAGCGGCTGCAGGTGCGCCCCGCGCAGCGCCAGCCCCGCGGGCATGCGCTGCTCGCCGAGCCACGCCTCGCCCTCGCCCAGCATCACCGCCGCCAGGTGCGCCAGCGGCGCGAGGTCGCCCGAGGCGCCGACCGATCCCTGCTCGGGCACGACCGGCGTCACCTGCCGCTCGAGCATGTCGAGCAGCATCTCGACCACTTCGGGCCGCACGCCCGAGCGGCCCTGGGCGAGCGACGCGGCGCGCAACAGCAGCATCGCGCGCACGACCTCCGGCGGCGCGAAGCGCCCGACGCCCGCGCTGTGCGAGCGCACCAGGTTCACCTGCAGCTGGCGCACGTCCTCGAGCGGGATATGACGGTCCTTGAGCTCCCCGAATCCGGTCGTCACGCCGTAGACGACGCGCCCCTCGGCCAGCGCGCGCTCGACGACGGCCCGGCTCGCGCGCATGCGCGCGCGCGCCTCGGCGGCCAGCTCGACCTTCGCCCCGTCCCGCGCCACCGCCACCACGTCGTCGAGCCCGAGCTTGGTCTCACCCAGCCGGATCACGCATCCTCCCCCGCTCCGATGCCCACTTCCGACAGGAACCGCGCGGCCTCGGCCGCCAGTTCGTTCGCGTCGCTCCATAGCCGCGGTTCGACGGGGAGCGCGGCGCGAAACGGGCCGCGGTAGGAGGCCTTCGCCAGCCGCGGATCGCAGATCACCAGCACGCCCCGGTCGTCCGACCGCCGGATGAGGCGTCCGACCCCCTGCCGGAAACGCATGACCGCCTCGGGCAGTGAGTCCGCGCGGAAGGGATCCTGCCCGTGTTCGCGAAGCCGCTCGCCCCTCGCCTCGACGAGCGGATCGTCCGGCACCGAGAACGGCAGCTTCGCGACCACCAGCAGCTCGAGCGCTTCACCCGGAAAGTCGACACCTTCCCACAGGCTTTGCACCCCGAGCAAGACGGCGCCCCGCGCGGCGCGGAAGCGATCCGCGAGCAGGCCCGCCGGCGCGTCCACGTCCTGCGCCAGCAGCAGCCGGCCGCGGGGCAGCAGCGATTCCAGGCGCGCGCGCGCGCGCCGCAGACGCTCGTGCGCGGTGAACAGCACCAGCGCGTTGCGCCCGGTCGCGGCGCTGAGCGCCGCGACCACCCCGGCGACGGCGGCCGCTTCGTCGGGGCCGCCGTCGAACACCGCGACGCGCATCTGCCGCTCGAGCGGGAACGGCGAAGGGTAGCTCGCGCGCTCGAAGGGCAGGCCGCCGTCCTCGCCGAGTCCCAGCCGGCCCGCCGCCCATCCGAAGTCGCCGCCGCTCGACATCGTCGCCGAGGTCAGGACCGCCGCGCGCGCCTTCGACAGCAGCGCGCCGCGCGCGAAGCCGCCCACCGAAACGGGCGCGCCGCGCAGCTCGGCGGTCTTCGCTCCCGGCGCGAGGCTTCGCCAGAAGACCCAGTCCGGATCGGACGCCTCGCTGAGTTCGGCGAGGTCGGTGTGCAGCACGTCCCAGCGCATCGCCAGATTCTCGAGCTCGGCCGACAGTTCCTCGCCGGCCGCCCCAGCTTCCCGGCCGAGACAGGCGGACGAGGCCCGCCGCAGGATGCCCGCGAACGCGCGGCAATGTTCGAGCACGGTTTCGAGCGGCGCGAGGTCGCGACCGAGCAGTTCGAGCTGCGAGCGGTAGCGGCGGCGCGTCCCGTAAAGCCCGTGGCCCGGCGAATCGGGGGCGAGCGATGTGAACAGTGACGCGGACGCCTCGCGGGTCTCCTCGGCGCGCGCGCGCAGCGACTCGAGATCGGCGAGCAGCCGCTCACCGGCCGCGTCGCCGCCCAGCAGCGGGAGCGTGAACGCGCGCACCCGCGCGAGCACGCCGCCCGCCTCCGCGGCCCGCGCGCCGCCGCCGCGGGCGCGCCTCGCGGGCCGGCCCGTGCCGGTCAGGCGCAACAGCTCCTCGAAGCGATGGCGCGACACGCCGCGCTCGAGCGCGCCCGAGAGCACGCCCTCGAGCCGGTGCGCCTCGTCCACGATCAGTACCTCGAACTCCGGCAGCAGTCCTTCGGATTCGGCCGCGCGGGCGAGCAGCGCGTGGTTGACGATCGTGAGCCGCGCCTCGCCCGCAGCGCGGCGGGCCCGCGACCACCAGCACTCCCGTCCGCGGCGGCAGACGGCCGCGGTGCATGCGGCGGGGTCGGTGGCGAAACGGGCGCGCACGCGCCGGAACGTCTCGGCGTCGGGCGCCTCGAAGCGGTCGAGATCGCCGTCCGTCTCGCCCGCCGCCCACGCGCGCAGCGCCTCGATCGCCTCGAGTTCCTCCGCGGGCGCGCCGTCGGCCAGATCCAGGGCCCGCGGGCACAGGTAGTTCTGCTTGCCCTTGAGCCGCGCGACCGGCAGTCGCACGTCGAGCGCCCGAAGCAGCGCCGGGAGGTCGCGTTCGTAGAGCTGGTCCTGGAGCGACTTCGTGCAGGTGGCCACCACCACGCGCTCGCCCGATTCGAGGGCGTGCAGCACCGCCGGAAGCAGGTAGGCGACCGATTTGCCGACGCCCGTCGGCGCCTCGGCCACCAGCACGCCACCCCGTTCCATCGTCCGCGCCACGTCGCGCGCCATTTCCACCTGCGCGTGCCGCTCCTCGTAGCCGGCCCACACGCGCGAAAGCGCTCCTCCGGGCCGCAGTGCCGAGACGACACGGGATTCGAGCGACATCTAACGAGCCTCCCGTGTCCGGGCCACCGCCGGTTCGCGATCGGCGCGCGCCATCAGAACGCCGTCACCAGGCGCAGGTGGATCTTGCCGTCGAGAAATCCGCGACCGGGCTCGAGCCCGTAGTCGAGATCCACCATCCCGCCCGCGGCCGGCAGCCGCATCCCGAAGCCGATGCCGTCCGCCGACTGGCGGGACATCCGGTCGCCGCCGGCCGGCAGCGGACGGCGCGTCTGCATCTCGGCGTGATCCCAGAAGACCTCCAGGCGCTCGCCGTGGGTTCCGAGGAAGTAGCGCCATTCGGCGCGGCTCAGCGCGAAGCGATCCACCCGATAGGCCTCCTCGTCGTGACCACGCAGGGACGCCGCGCCGCCCAGCGGCCAGCGTTCCCAGTCCGCGAGCAGGCCCTGCGAGACGAACCGCCCCGCGGCGCGCAGCTCGAGCGTCACGCCCTGCGCGCCGCGCAGCGGGCGGTGCCATTCGCCCCGCAGTTCGACCGCGCTGGTGCGCGCGTCGCGCGTCGCCGACGGGGAACGCAGCACCTCGCGCTTGTCCGTCTGCGTCGCCGCCAGGCGCGACCAGGTTCCGCGCCGCGGGGCGCCGGCGTCGTCGCGCGCGTCGCGCTCGATCCCGAACGTCACGCTCGAGAGGTCCGCGCTGCGCACTTCACCCGTCGTCTGCACGACCCTCTCCTTTTCGAAGCCACCTTCGATCGTCTCGCGGGTTCCGAGCGCCGTGCGCGCCTTCGCGCCCCAGCGGAAGCGTGTGTACACCGTGTCCTGCACCTGCTGCTGGAGGGCCAGCTCGAGCCGCAGCGGCGAGCCCAGCACGAGCGGCTCGGCGTAGCGGGCGCCGAAATCCGTGAGTCCGCGTCCGCGCGACTGCCACGCCAGCGACACCGCGCGTGCCGTGCCCAGCACGTTGCCCAGGTCGAGCTTCGCCAGACCGACCGCCGTCCCTCCACCCTGAAGTCCGACCGCGCCCTCGAAGGTGTTGTAGCGCGGTTCCTCGACCTTCCAGCGCAGGATGCCGCGGCGCCAGTCGCCCGTGCTCGCGAGGTCAAGGTACTCGACGCGCCGGAACACTCCCAGCTGGGCGAGCCGCTGCCCGGCGGCGCGCACCGCCGCCGGATCGTACGGCCGGCCTTCGAGCCGGCCCGCGGCGCGCGCGACCACGTCGGCGCGCGTCGAGCGAAGGCCCTCGAAGCGAAGCTGCGAAATCGTGACGACCGGCCCGCGCGAGCCGGAGAGCCGCACGTTCACGCGGCCCGAGTCCTCGCTCCAGCCGCTCACGCCCAGACGCGCCCAGGCGTGGCCGCCCGCGACCGCGGCGTCCACCGCGCGCGTCACCGCTTCGGTGAGCGCCGCGGGCCCGGCCACCGTTCCAGGCCGCCAGGCGAGCTGCGCGGCGAAGGCCGCCGAGTCCTCGGGCGGCACCTCGAGCGCGAGCGTTCCCCAGCGTGCGCGCGGACCCGCTTCGGCGCGCACCCGCAGCGCCGCGTTGCCCTGCGCCCAGCCGGCATGGACGCGGGCGGAGAGCCAGCCTCCGGACTGGAGCGCGGCCTCGGCGCCGCGCAGCGCCGAGGCGAGCGCGATCGAGTCGCCCGGGGCGCGCAGCGCCGGCGCGAACAGCGCACCGGCCTCGCGTTCGCCGCCCGGCCAGCCGGCCAGTTCGAGGCGCGCGGCGGCCCGCGCCCCGCCGGCCATCGCACCGGCGAGCAGCAGCGCCAGCACGGCGCCCGCCACGATTCGCGCGCTCATTTAGAAGAAGGCCCTCACCTCGGCCCTGCCGGTCGTCGTGGTTGGCCGTCCGGGGAAATCCCGGACGGCGGCGGTCAGCCCGAGGGTCGTCGTCTCGTGCAGGCGCAGATCGAAGCGCGCGGTGCCGTCCCAGCGCGGCGCGCCGGCCGGGTCCACGCCGGGGAGCAGCGTCAGGGCCGGGGGCCCCGAGACGAACGCCCGGCGCACCGTCAGCTCGGCCCGCCCGCGCGCACCCACCGGCACGCCGACGTCCGGCCCGAGCCGAATCGTGCGTGTCGCCTCCCGCTGGCCCAGCGGCCCGGAGAACGTCAGATCGGCGGCGGCCGCCGCGCGGACGCCCGTCCTCGGCTGCCATTCGCAGCGCGCCGAGACGGCGTCGTCCACCAGCGTGCGGTCGTAGCGCGAGGCCGGCGCCACCTGCGAGGCGCGCTGCCACTGCGCGCGCAGTTCCGCTTCGAGCGTGGCCGTCGCGCCCGGCCGCGCGCGCCAGCGCAGCGAGCCGCTGCGCAGGTCCGAGAGCTGCGCGAAGTTCTCGTAGGTGCGGTCCGCGGTGACCCGGCGCTCGGCGCGCAGGCGCACGGCCGCCGCGCGCGAGCCGGGAGCGAAGTCGCCCTCCAGGCGCTGCACGATCGTGCCGCGCGCAAGTCCCGGGTCCACGAGCGCGAGGCCCGTGGAGAGCACCGCGTCGGCCATCCGCAGCGCCCCGCGCCGGCGCGCCTCGTCCTCGAGCGAGAACTCGACGCGCGATCCCCGCCAGGCGGCCGAGCCGCCGAAGTCCCAGCGCGCCCGCGCGCTCGAGGCGACCCGCGTGAAGCGGTCGAGCTCGGGGCTCACGGCCAGGACCAGCTCGTAGTCGCCCGTGCCGGTGAAGTTGCCGAGCGCGTCGTAGCTGCCGAGCCCGGGCCCGGCGTAGGTCAGCACGCGGGTGCGCTTGTTCTCGGCCTCGCCCGTGACCTCGACGTCGAAGTGTCCCGAGAGCCCCGTGGGCCGGTGCTCGCCGTGCAGCCGCACGCTGGCGAGGTCGGCGCGCGTGCGCCGGCCGCTCGACGATTCGCGAACGTCCCGGCGTTGCGCGCTGAGCGCGATGCCGAGTGGCGCCCCCGCGGGGCTTTCGCCCGCGAGCCGCAGCGTGGTCGCGCGGCTGTCGGCGCGGGAGGCGCCCGTGTCGGTCCGGTCGCGGCGGCGCGTGAAGCCGGCCGCGAGCCGAAACGGCGGCCGCGAACCCGAGGCGAGGTCGGCCGTCAGCTCGTCGGTGCGATACCGGACCGACGCGCTGTCGCCGGGCGTGCGCCGGTCGTCGCGCTCGAAACGCAGCGACGGCGCGACCAGCGCGCCGGCACGGCGGACCTCGGCCAGCAGCCGCCGGCGGCCCGCATCGCCGAAGCGCCGGCCCGACTGCCCGCCCCGGGCGTCGAGCAGCAGGGCGCGCGTCGTGAGCACGCCGCCGCCGGTCCACTCGGCCGAACGACGCACGCCGGAGTAGCCATCCGGCGTCGTCAGCCGGCTCCAGTCGGCGCGCAACTGGTCGCCGGCACGCGGCTGCCACCAGCCGGCCGCGTCGGCGCGCCGCTGGTGGTCGAGGTCCGCCCCGGCCGGCAGCCCCCAGTCCTCCTCGGCGTAGGGCCGCTCGAGGCGCGAGAAGGCCGCGAAGCGCTTCTCGACCGAGCGTGCGCCAAGCGACAGCCCGGCGCGCCCGGGCAACCCCGGCGCCTCGCCTTCGAGCCCGAGCGCGAGCCGCGCCGCCCCGCCGGTGTTGTCGCCGTCGTCCAGCGACGAGAAGGCGTTGCGATCGAGCTTCGATCCGGCCGCCTCCGCCTCGAGCGTCACGGCGCCGAGCTTCGCCGAGCCACCCACGCTGAGGAGCTGGTGAGTCTCGGGCAGCGGCAGCGAACGTCCGACCACGAAGTCGCCGCGCCCGGGCCCCACCCAGCGGTACGCGGTCCGTCCGGCGACGATCGCCGAGTCCGCGTAATCGCCGCGTCCCGCGTCCGTGCGCGTGAAGCGCACCGAGAACTGTCCCGAATCCGGTCCGGCCCAGGCGTAGACCAGCGTGTCGGGCGCCACCCGCACGCTGTCGTATTCGCCGACGCCCGCGACGACCGCCACGCCCACAGCGCGCGCGGCCGAATCGCCGGCGGCCGCGAGCGCCTGCCGGTCGGCCGCGTCGAACGCCACGTCGAGCGGGCGACCCCGATCGTCGCCCTCGCTGAACGCGGCCGCGAACAGCTTCACCGGCCCGCGTCCCCAGGCGGTCGAGGCCGCCGCGACGTTGCGCCGGTAACGCGTGGCGGCGGCCTGGTACTCGACCGTGATCCGCGACGCCGACGAGATCGGACGGCGGTTGGTGAAGGTGACGCGCCCGCGTTCGTAGTCCATCGAGTAGTCCGCGCTCTCGCCGCGCGACATTCGCTGGCCGTCCACGGTCACGATCTCGCTGCCGGCGACGACGCCCGCGCCCGTCTCGCCCGCCGAGTTCGTGAGCAGGTAGGGCCCCTGCAGGCCGTCCACGCCGGCGAACTGCAGACGCCGGTACTCGCCCTGCGCGCTCGCCGCCGCCGCCGAGGCTTCGAAACCGGGCCCGAGCCAGTCGCCGCGCACGCCCTGCACGCGCCGGTCGAGGCGTGCGAACGAGCCGAGGGCGAAGGCGAGCGGGATGTCGCCGAGCGCCGCGCGAGCCTGCTTCGACTTGAGCTCCACGAGCACGCGGTCGAGCGACTGCAGGTCCTGCGTCGCACCGCCCGAGGTGAGCGGCGTGTTGCGGTCCGACAGCACGCCGGTCAGCTCGACGCCCGGCGCGACCCGGCCGCTGACCGCAAGGTCGAGCGACTGGCGCAGGGCCGCGTCCTGCGACGATCCGAAGTCCACCGCGACCGTCTTGTTGCCGGTCACGGCCAGCGATGCGCCGAGCGGCGCAAGCGCCACCTCGCGTGCGGTCGAGGGTCGCGCCACGGGCGCCGCCGCGGTGTCGGTTTCCGAGCTTTCCGGCGGCGCCTCGGCCGGCACCGCCCGCAGCGCGAGCGGCGCGTATTCGAGCGGCGGCGGCGCAAGCAGTCCGCAGGCCGCGACCCAGAGCGTCTCGCCCGGGGCGAGCGGGGAAAGCAGCCGCACCTCGCCGCGCAGCAGGTCCACGGCGTAGTCGCGCCCCCGCACCCAGCCGCGCGTACGCGTCCAGGCCGAGTCGCTGCCGGCGCGCAGGAACGTGCGCGGCAGGCGGAAGCGCGCCTGCGTGAGGCTGCCGGCGAACGGCGTGACGCCGCACGAGGGATCGCTCAGTTCCGCTCCGTGGGCCGCGGCCGCGAGGACGGCGAGAAGCGCCAGCACCGGCGCGCCGGTGCGCACGGCCTACTTCCCCGTCGCGGTCGTGACGATCGCGAACCGGCGGACGCGCGCGGCGCCCCGCTCCGCCACCAGCAGCGTGCCGTCGGGGGCGAAGGCGAGCGCGCCCGGCCGGGCGAGGCCGGACGTGCGCGCGAGCAGCGCGCCGCCCGGCGAGAGCAGCGCCAGCGTGCCGGCGCCCTCGTCGGCGATCGCCACGCGGCCCGCGTCGTCCACCGCGAGGGCAAGCGCGCCCGATTTCGTCGCGGACGACGAGGCGGCCGGATCCGGGACCCAGGCCAGTCGCACCACGCGGCCGCCGGCGTCCATCCACTGCAACCGCGCCGGGCCGCGCTCGTGCGGGCGGTCGGCCGTCATCAGCACGCCCTGCGGCGCGACGGTGATCGCGGACAGTCCGCGCAGCCAGCCCTCGCCCGGGCCGTGCCCGCCGATCGCGCGCAGGAAGCGCCCGGAGAAATCGAACGCCAGCACTCGGTCGCCGTCGGCATCGGCGACGTACACCGCGCCGCCCCGGTCGGCCGCGAGCCCGATCGGGGTGACGGGACCGATCGAGGCCTCGAGGTCCGGGTCCTCGAACCCGGCGAGCACGCCGAGCAGCCGCAACTCGAGATCGTAGGTGACGACCCGGCGGTTCTCGACGTCGAGCACCGCGACGCCGAGCGATCCGAGCCGCGCCACGGCGCCCGGGCGCCGGAACTGGTTCGGCGCGCTCCCGAGCGAGCCCGCCTCCTGGCGCCGCGTTCCGTCCGCGTTCCAGCGCAGCAGCCGGTGGGTCGCCGCGTCGCTCACGTACACGCGTCCGAACGCGTCGGTCGCGACGCCGCCCGGCAGCACGAGTCGGCCGGGCCCGGTTTCCCCGACTCCGAAAGCTTCGCCCGGCTCGAAGCTCAGCGGCAGCCGCGTGGTGTCGGTGGCGGCCGGTTGCGGTCGGAGCGCACGTGCGGCGGTGTCGCCCGCGACCGCGGACGGCGAGGCCGGAGCGCTCTCCGCCGTGCCCGTCGGGTCCGCCGCCGGTGCAGCGGCCGCCGCGCGCCCGCACGGCGCGAGGACGAAAGCCGCGAGCCAGACCACGAGCAGCGAAGCCGGTCGCATGGCGCCCGCCGCGCCCTTCAGAAGCTCGTGGTCAGGGCCGCCCGGAACGCGGTCGCGTCGTCGCCCGGGGCCGGCTCGAACTCGAAGCGCCACGACTGCGCGGGCGCGCGCACCTGCCCGGCGGCGCGTGCGGCGTGCAGCGCGCTCACGAGCCGGTTCGCGATCGCCAGCCCGAGCATGTTGTTGGCGCGGATCGCCGCCCGATGCGCGTCCTTGCGCTGCGCGCCGTAGCGCAGGAGAGCGTCGAGACTCGACCATCTCCAGGTGTCGCGGCCCTGCAGCGAGTGCTTCGCGATGTATTCCCGGTAACCCGTCATGTCCGGGTTGTAGACGTCCTGCAGGTACAGGTTCGCGGCGTCGCGCGCGACCACGTACTGGTTGTACTCGTCGCTGCTCCTGAACGAGCCGACGATGCGGCGGAACTCCTCGTCGCGTCCCTTCAGATCGATGCCCGCGTCGAGGAGCGCCGTCTGCCGGTACGACTCGCGCCGCATCTGCTCCTGGATGCGGAACGCGGCGAACGAGCCCCAGATGCCGAGGTCCGCGACCGCGAACACCTTCGCGGACCCGCGGCGCCCGAGCGTCGCCTGTCCCCAGCCGGGAACCGCGAGCGAGCGGAGCAGGATGCGCGCGCGGTCGGGCCCGAGCGCCATGCCCTCGGGGCGCGGCGGTTTCGCGCGGCGCTCCTTGCGGCCCTTCTTGTGCCGGCTCAGCTTCGTCGAATCGCGTTCGCCGAAGCCGCCGAGCGTCGCGCCCTCGAGCGCCAGCGGAGAAATCATCGGGCCCGGCACGTACGCCGACAGCAGGAACTGCTCCGCGCCGGCGCGCAGCGGCCCCGCGGGCGGCGCGGAGGCCGCCCGTGCCGGCGCGGCGAGCACGGCCAGCGCGCTCACCGCGAGCGCGGCGATCCGGCCGACGGCCCGCACGCTCAGAACCTCCGCACCAGCGCGGCCCGGAACTCCGGCCGGCCGTGCCGCAGCTTCTGCGAGACGCGCAGCTGGTACTGCTGCCGCAGCGGGAGGTTGTGGATGCGCGCCGCGCGCAGCGCGTCGATCGCCGAGACGACGTGATTGAGCCACAGCAGCATCTCCATGTGTCGCGAGAACCGAAGTTTCGAGTCGCGATCGGCGCGCAGCCCGTTGAATCGAACCTGTTCATTGCTCGGGTTGGAACCCGAGAAGCCGCCGACGAAGCCGGGATCGGTCGCCAGCAGCCGGTAGTAGGACTCGCGGTCGCCGGCCCACAGCCGCTCGAGGTAGGTGACGTCGCCGCCGCCGGCCTGCTCGAAGCGTTGCAGCGACCAGCCCGCGGTCGAATCGTAGGGATTGCCGACGAACGCCTGCGCCTCGTCGTCACGCCGTCCGGCGTCGCGCTTCGCCAGGCTGCGTTCGACCCAGCCGGCGGTTTCGATGAGCAGGTAGGCCCAGCCGCTGCGTTCGCCGACGTAGAAATGACCCGCGCCCGGCAGGATCGCCGACATCGCCAGCGCGCCGCCCTCGGACTTCCAGCCCGGCACGTCCACGCTGTGGTAGGTCGAGTCTTCCGACAGCCCCCACTCGCGGTCGATCACGCGTTGCGCGAGCCACCCGTCGGCGTCGGTGGTCGCCGCCCGCAGCGCCAGGCGCGAACCCGCCAGCGTGTCGCCCCGTGCCGCGCCCGGCGCGCCCAGCAGCGCGCACACGCACGCCACGGCGCACCCCGCCGCGAGCTTCACCGCAGCACTCCCACCGGCACCATGCCGACCGCCGAGCCGCCGGCACCCGCGAACCTGACGCGCGCGACGTACAGTCCGGAGGGCAGCGCGCCGGGATCCCACACGACCGTGTTCTCGGAACGCCCGCCGTCCCGGGTGAAGGACGCCACCTCGTGGCCCGAGGAGTCGAGGATGCGGAACTCGACCCGGGCCGCCTCGCTCAGCGTGTAGGCGAAGGTCACCGGCGAGCGGCGCGCGGGATTGGGGAACGCCTTCAGGCTGCCGCGCACCAGCGGCCCCGCCACCGGCGCCCCCGGCGCGGGCGTGGAAGCCTCGGGCAGCGCGTTCGTCCGGCCCGCGTCGTGCCCGAGCATGGTCCATGGCATCGCGGTCGCCCCGCCCGCCAGCACCGGCAGGCTGTAGGCGTAGAGCAGCGTGTCGCGATCGGGCGCGACCAGGTCGAGCGAACCGTTGCGCTCGAGGTCGGCGGCGACCAGCGTGCCCGCGGCCCCGGCTCCGGTCGCGAGCGGCCAGCCCTCGGGCACGTGGCCGTCGGCGCGAATCGCGGCCAGCAGCCCGCTGCCGTTCATGACCACGATCTCGGGCCGGCCGTCGCCCTGCACGTCCACCGCCAGCGCGGGCGTCGCGCTGCGAAGGTTCTCGTCGGTGCTCGGGCGCGGCCAGCCCGGCGAGGGGCGGCCGTCGCGGTTCACGAACGCGACGCCCGAGCGCACCGTCTGGACCAGCACCTCGGGAAAGCCGTCGCCATCGGCGTCGCCCGCCGCGAGCCCGGGCACGATCGAATCGCCGAGCGAGGTGCCCCAGCCCGGCAGCGCCCCTCCGGCCGGGCAGAAGGCCCACAGGCGGTCGAGCGCTCCCACCACGAGCGTGGGCTCGTTCCGCGCGCAGTTGCCCTCGGCGTACGCGCCTTCGCCGCCCATGCGCAGCCACAGGAACTCGGGGGCGGCCGTGACCGGCAGCGAAAGCGGCCAGCCGGATTGAAGCGCGAGCGCGCCGTCGTAGCGCAGCACCGCCACCTGCCCCGAGGCGCTGCCGACGGCCAGCCACGAAGTGTCCGAGACCGCGCCCGCGCGAGCGACCTGCAGCACCGCCGGGCCCTTCCAGAACGCGAGCCGTCCGGCGGCGGGACCGCCGAGCACGACCGCGCTCGAATCCACCACGGCGCCGTCCGTGCCCAGCGCGTAGACGCGCCCGTTCGCGGCGCCGACGAAGATCGCCACCGTCGGCCAGACGCCGGCGATGACCGGCGGCGTCGTGGCCGCCGACGGCAGGCGCACCGGCCAGCCGGGCAGCGGCGCGCCCTGGTGGTCCACCAGCCAGACGCGGCCGCCGAGCGTGTCGCCCGCGCCTTCGGTGACGGTCGTGACCGCGAACACCGCGGGCCCGTAGCCCAGGTCGGCGTCTCCGGTCACGACCGCGGCCAGGACCGGCAGCGGCCTGCGGTCGAGCGTCGCGAAGACGTGCGACGGTCCGGCGAGGCCGGCTCCGTTCGGCCGCACCGCGAACAGGCAGGTGCTGTCGCCGTGCGCGGCGAGCGTGTCGCCGCCCGCCCAGCAGATGTCGAGTTGGCGATCCCCGTCGGCGTCAATCGCCAGCAGGGCCGGGCCACCGGGCGGAAAGTGCGCCACGACGGGGAACGCCGGCAGGTTCCACGTGCGCAGCGGCCGGAATCGCATGGTGCTGTCGGCGTCGTCCAGGAACTCGACCCGCAGGTGCGGGCGCGAACCGGTGTTGGGCAGCAGGTTCGGCATCGTCGTGTCGGAGAGCGACGGGTTGATGCGCTTCTGGAAGGGATCGAGCGGACTGCCGAGCAGGTAGGGCGAACCGACGTCGCCGAGGTCGGCGAGCCCGTCGGCCTCGATCACCGACAGCCCGCGCCGCGCCCAGTTCGAGTTCATGCCGTAGTCGGGATTGACCCGCAGCGAACGGTCGAACGGGATCACGCTCTCGTCCACGTGCCAGGCGAGCAGGCCTCCGCCCGGCAGCAGCGCGTCGTAGTCGTAGCCGCCGAGGGCCTTCGAGCCGAGGATCACCCGGGTCGCCGAATCCGCGTCGAGCGCGACCCCGGCCAGGTCCTCGGGCGGCAGGTAGCGGTTCTCGAGCACGACGTACTCGTCGGACGACAGCGGCAGCTTCCAGAAGACGTTGTGCCGCTCGTTGTCCCGCAGGGCGATCGTGTCGCCCCACGCGGGCACGCGCACCTCCATGCCGTCGCCCATGAACGGCCGGTGGAACGGGTCCACGCTCGGCGGCAGCAGGCCGATGGCGAAGATCTCGCTGCCGTCGTTGAGCCTCAGGCGCGAGCCGAGCAGGTTGCCGCTGTCCATGAGCGACCAGTAGCCGCACACCGGATAGCCGCTGCTGATGTCGTAGACGTCGAGGAAGCCGAACAGGTTGTGGCCGTTCTCGTGGGTGATGACGCCGTTCAACGCCCCGTAGTAGCCGTCCTGGTTGATCGTCTCGGGCACGAACGAGGCGCGGTCGATCGGCCGGTCGAGGTTCCACTGGGCCGAGTCCGCGAACACGACGCGGTCGGTGTCGGCGAGGAACACCGTGAAGGAGGGGATGTCCTCCTTCGAGTCCTGCCGCACGTCGCTCTGCAGGTCGCCTCCCGCGTGGATGACCGTGAAGCGGTCGTAGCGATCCCACGGGATCCGCTGGCCGCGCGCGGCGGACTGCGTGTCGGCGGCGAAGAACATCTTGCGGAACATGTCCACCGCCGCCCGGTAGACCTCGGGGCCGAACTTCCACGGCCCGAAGTCGGCGAGGTCCGTGCAGTGGTAGGCGCTGTCGCGTTCGGAGGGCCACACGTCCACCTGCAGGACGGTGCGGCCGTACGACTGCGCCGCCACGTAGCGTTCGAGCGCGCGCGCGTGCGCCCGGTAGAAGTCGCCGTTGTGCGGCGGACGATCGATCGGCGGCAGCAGCGTGTCGGGTCCGCTGAGGTCGAAGCGCCCGTCGCCGCTCGAGGCGCTGCCGCCCCGGTCGGCGAGGAAGTCGATCCGCAGGAACGCCATGCGGATCGTGTCGGGCTCGGCCGGGAGGACGCCGAGCGCCGCCGCGGGTCCCGCGCCGCGGCCGCCGCGGGCGGCGCGCCAGCGGCCGCTTCGCGACGCCCGGGCGGTGTAGTCGATGCCGCGTCCCTCCGGCATCGCCGCGCGCTGGATCGCCAGCCCCTCGCGGTGGCGCGCCTGCAGCAGGTCGAGCTGGCGCATCTCCGCCGGGGTCAGGATCTCGCCGCGCGGCGGCAGGCCGCGCCGCGCCGCGAGCGCGGCCGCCTGCGGGGTGGTGACCGGCCGGGCGAGCAGCTCGGCCGAGTGCACGACGGCCGCACCGGACACGATGCCCAGTGCGGCCGTGAAGCAGATGCGACGAAGGATTCGCAAGCTCGGAGCGTAAGCGCGCACGCGCGTATTAGAAGCGGTAGCCCAGCGTGATCTTGTTGACGTTGGGAAGCCCGGAGTCCTTCGCCTGCGGGATGCTCGCGTAGTCGAGCGTCAGCCCCTTCCACTCGATGCCCAGCCCGTAGGTCAGGTCCTGGATGTCGCCCAGCGGGTCGCTGTAGTAGCCGAGACGGCCGGCGATCTTGTCCGTGTACTTGAGCTCGGCGCCGACGTTGTAGGTGCGGAACCGGTTCGTCACCAGCGACTGGTTGAAGTCGCCGACGAACAGGACGCGGAACTCCTTGCTCGAGGTCGCCTCCCAGGCCAGGCCGGCACGCACGTTGCGGGACAGCGGGCTCTTCTCGTCCTCGTTGAGGAACGTCACGCTGGGCCCGATGTTCTGCACGTTGATCCCGAGGTTGAGGCGCGCCGCCGGGATGCGGTACAGGCCGGCCACATCGAGGCCGAACGTCTGGCCGACGCCGTTGTTGCGCTCGGGCGCGAGCTGGATGCGGATGTACTTGAGCGAGGCGCCCACCGAGAAGTCCGGCAGCAGCTGGGTGCCGTAGTAGACGGCCGGCGAGACCTCGTTCGAGGTGAACTGGCCGATCACGTTGCCGTTCTGGTCCGTCTCGTCGCTGGTGCCGTAGGTCAGGAACACCAGCCCGACGCCGAACGCGCCCCAGCCCTGCAGCGGGCGGACGAACGTGGCGTAGTTGTAGCTGACGTCGTCGGCCAGGCCGGGAACGAGCTGGGCGTAGGTGATCTCGACCGCCGACTTGTTGACGAAGCCGAGGCCGGCCGGGTTCCACCAGGTCACGCCCGAAGCGTCCTCGGACAGGGCGACCCCGGCCGCGCCCATGCCGTTCTGGCGGGCGCCGGGCTGGATGTCGAGCGACCGGCCGGTGCCCTGGGCCAGGGCGGCGCCGGCAAGGGCGAAGGTGAACACGGCGACCAGGACGGGGGTTGCAATCCGACGCATGAAGGGCTCCTCGGGAAGAACGCGAGGCCCGCGCAGGGCGGGCGAGAAGGCACGGGATACTACACCGAACCGGGGGGGGCAGTTCCAGTCGGGCGGCCCCCCCGCCGGGCGGCGCCGGGGGCGAAAAGACCCGCGGTCGTTCAGCGGTTCAGGACCACGAAGCGGCCCTGGGAGACGGCCCGCTCGTCGGGATCGCTGCCGCCGTCGCTTTCGCGGCTCCAGGCGAAGACCTTGAAGAGATAGGTGCCGTTGGCGAGCGGATCCCCCTCGGCGTCGCGGCCGTCCCAGGGAATCTGCACCTGTCCCAGCCCGCCGAACACCCGGAACTGCCGCACCAGCCGGCCACTCAGCGTGTAGACGCGCAGGAGGGTGTTGACCGAGTCGCCGGGCGCGTCCACCACGAAGGTCCCCCCGGCTCCGCCGCCGCGGGAGCGAATGGGATCGGGGAACAGGTAGGCGAGCCGGATCTTGAGATCGGCCGACTGCACGACGTCGAACTCGAGCGTGGCGTTCGAGCGGTGCTGGGCGGCGGAAAAGCCGGTGGCGAGGTTGTCGGCCGCGGAGACCTGCACCCGGTGGTGCCCCGTGGGCAGGTTCGGCAGGCGGAAGGTCGCCATGCCCCCCTGGTAGGAGTCGGCCGCGTAGCGGAAGCTCTCGGTGACATCGGTGCGCGAGGTGGTGTTGTCGTCGAGCGTCACGATGATCGAGTTCTGCGGCGCGTGCCCGGTCGTCATGATGCCGCTCTCGTCGAACAGGTCAATGCGCAGCGTCGCGTCGGGCTTCACCGCGGTCGAGCCGCCGACGAACGACAGCGTGACGCGCGGCCCCTGCGTGTCGGAGGCCGGCGCCGTGCCGGGCACGAGTTCGACCGGAATCGCTCCCGCGCCGTCGGTCGCGAACGGGTCGGCGCCGGCGCGGCCCTGCAGGTAGGCGCGCACCCGGCCGCGCGGTCCGATCGCCGCGTCCATCGGCACCACGAACCGCCCCTCGAACGCGCCGTCGGCGGCCGAGACGTCGCCGTGGTACATCGGCCCCGCCTTGTACTGGTAGGTCGTGGTCGCGAAACCGCTGCACGCGACCGGCGTCTGGGCGATCGGCGCCGAATCCTCGATCAGCAGGCTCGCGACGCCCTCGTAGGGCTGCGCGCTGCCTGCGGGTCCGGTCCGCACCTGTCCGCGGAACGTCACCGTCTGGCCGCGGGCGATCTGCGTGAGCGGCTGGTTGTTCGCGTCGAACAGGGAAACGTCGGCCCACAACCGCGGCAGGTTGAGGCGCGTCGCGGCGTCGCCCATCACCTGGTACTTGGAGTTGTTCGTTTCGCTGAAGGCCGCGTCGAGCTTGGCGGCGAGCAGCGCGGCCGCGATCGGCACGTGATACTGGCCGACGCCGGGCAGGACGTCGCCGCCCGCCTGCCCGATGTCCAGCGAGTCACGCTGGAACAGCCGCATGTAGAAGTAGCGGTTGAGCTGCGCGTTCTGGCCGCTGAACGCCTCCTCGGTGGCCGAGACGACCGAGATCGCGCCGTTCACCGGCGTCACCACCAGCCGCTCGCCCAGGCTCTGGACCGTCGGATCGTTGAACTTGCCGACGTCGCACGAGGCGGCGCACACCAGCGGCATGCGAAGTCCGTTCGTGAGCGTGCCGGCATCGCTGTCAATGAACACGCTTTCGTCGGTCATCTTGAACGGGCTGCCGTGACCGACGAAGTTGAACATCGCGACGCCGTCGTTGAGCTTCTGCTTGAGGTCCGCGCGCGCGGCGGGCTTGGTTCCCCCGACCGCGCTCGGGTAGGTGTGCAGGTAGACGTACTCGCGGTCCATGTGCAGGGGAACCCGCTTGGCGAGATCGTCGGTCTGGAAGACATGCGTCCAGTTGAGCCGGTCGCAGCGGATGTCGCCCTGCACGTCGTCGTCGGCCACCAGCAGGATCTGGTTGCGGTACTCGGCGACCGGCGCGCCCGTCTCGTAGGCGAGGATCTTGTCCTTCACCACCGAGAGCGCGGTGGCCGCGTCGTCCACCGGCAGGCGGCCGCCGTAGAAGTCCGGAACCACCGACGTCGGGTCGTCCACGTTGAGCAGCCAGTCGTCGGTCGCGTACTGGCGCATCACGGCGGCGTCGAAGCCGTTCTCGTAGGTGGGCAGCAGGCAGCCGGGCTGCCCGGCGGGCGCGCGGCCGGTGATGTTCTTGTAGTCGTAGGAGGCGTCGCCCAGGAACGTGACGAACGTCGGCTTGACGCTCCAGTTGTAGAACGCGCCGCGCAGGAAGTTGCGGATCGCGGCCGGGTCGGTGCGTCCGCCCGAGAAATTGTCGTAGATCGCCGAGATCGGCACCGCCATGGTCTGGAAGCTGGCCCGTCCGGTGATGGGCAGGCGCGTGCGACGCGCGTCGGCGAGCGCGCGGGCCGCCGACGCGAAGCCGTCGTAGTAGAGCACGAGATAGTCGGCGGCGTTGCCGGCCCCGCGCAGGTTCCGCGGGTTGGCCTGGGCCGCGTCGGCGAGGTTCGTGCCGGGCACGCGCACGATGGACACGAGCGAATCGGGCACCACCACCCAGCGGCGCTGCGTCGTCTGGTCGTCGTCGAACACGAGATGGAACGTGGTGTCGCCCGGCAGGCTCGTGTACATCGAGGCGTCCACGCTCACCTCGGCCGGGGCGAGCGGGTTCGTCACGTCGAACAGCCGCGGCAGCCGGGGCGAACGGAACGGCCCGAGGTCGTAGCGGTAGGCGCCCGCGGCCGGCGGTGCGCGGAAATCGAGCGCGTCCCCCACCGGCTGCAGCCGGCGCTGGTAGAAGACGTCGAACCAGGCGAGCGCGTTGCGGTCCAGGTCGCTCGAGCAGTCGTTGGTCGGAACCAGCGGCACGAACAGCTGCAGCCGGTTGCCGACCGAACGGACGAAGTTGGCGGTCGTGTCGGCGGTCACCGCTCCGCCGCGGAAGGCGCTGAAGCCGCTCCAGCGCAGGCGCGGAAACGCCAGGCCGTTGATGGTGATGTCGAGGTTGTGGTCCGGAATCAGCGGGCTGCAGCCGTCGTCGTACAGCCGGTCCGTCAGGCCCCACTGCCGCAGCCGCAGACGCGCCGCCTGCAGGCTGTCCGCGCCCGGGAGGTCGAAGTCGAGCACGAAGTTGTTGTTCGCCGTCAGGCTTCGCCAGAACCACTTCTCCCAGAACAGCGTGCTCCCCGACGGCGTCGCGTTGGGCCAGTACTCGATGTCCTGCTCGAAGTGCGCGCGGGCCGGCACGGTCGCCACCGGCGCCGGCGAAGGCAGCGCGCCGCGCGGCTGCGGGCGGATCCGGGCGGGCGGGCCCGGCACCGGTTCGCCGGCCGTCGCCACCGTCAGGAAATAGTAGTTGTTCACCTCGTAGGGGTGGTTCAGGTACAGCGTCTCGGGCAGCGAGGGATCGAAGTCGCTGCCCCAGCCGCTCGCCCCCTGCGCGAAGAAGTAGAAGTAGTCCGCGTTGACCGAGAACTGCCCGTCCGGCCCGCCCGCCTGCGGGCTCTGCGCCTCGCTGACGTCGAACACCCCCATCGCGACCTCCTCGAGGTCGCAGCTGTCGCAGTAGGTGCTCTCGGGCAGCAGCGCGTAACCGGGCAGCGTGAAGAGCCGCAGGCTGTCGAACGGCGCGCCGGCGTTGCCGAACAGGGACAACTGCCGCAGGCTCGAGAAATCCACCGCGTAGAACCCGGACTGCTGGACCGCGATCTTCACCCACGCGTGCTGGGCGAACACGCTGGTCGTCTCGACCAGCGCCGCGCCGGCGCGCAGCGGCGCGATCCCGAAGCGGCGCGCCGCGTCGGCCAGCACGCGGGTCGCGGGCCGGCGCCAGGCGCGGCCCTGCTCGTAGTTGGCGAGCACCGAACGGTAGGTGTCCTCGAACGGATCGTCGGGCTCCGCCGGCGCGCCGAGCGAGCCCATCGGCTGCACCTGCACGTCCACGTCAATGCGGCCGGCGACGGTCAGGCGACGGGCGGCGGGCTCGTAGGCCGCCGGCTCGATCGCGATGCGCGCGACCCGCTGATTGCGCAGCCAGTCCAGGCGCAGCAGCCTCGCCGCGACCGGCACGGCCGAGCCGGCGGCGCCGTACGCATCGGCCCTGCGCGTCACGCCCGGACCGGTCGCGTCGGGTCCGGTCGCACCTGGCGCGAGCAGCACGCCGTCGTACGTACGGGTCCCGCTCGCGACCGCGTTCACCCGCACTTCTCCGAGCGGCGGCACCGCGACCGTCACCACCCGCACCGGCAGTCCCGGCGCGCCGGGTTCGCCGTGGACCAGGAAACCGTCTAGTTCGAGCAGCTGGCGGTGGTCGCCCTGGTCGAGCTCGGTCAGGCGCGCCTCGGGAACCTCGATCGTGAAGCGCACCGCGCCCGGGCTCGCCGGCGCCAGGCGAAGGCCGCCGAGGGCCGCGGTGGCGGGGGCCGCGTGGAACAGGGCCGCCAGCAGCGCCGCCTGGGCGGCACGCCGGCAGATCGGACCCTGCAGGGTCGCCGCGCGCCGGGAAATCAGAACTTCACGGCTTCGTCGACGAGCATCACCGGAATGTCGTCCACGACCTTGAAGCGCAGCCGGCAGGCCCCGCAGGTCAGCGTCTGGCCGGCTTCGTCGTACACGAGATCGCCCTTGCAGGCGGGGCAGACGAGGATGGCGAGCAGATCGGCACTGAGTGCCATGGGACTCCTCGGAAGCTGGTGGGACTGCGCGGCGGGAACGCGCGGCCCGGGGATGCCGATGCCGCGAAACGGGTGACCAGCGTCTCGTGAAATCCCCTCCTCGGGCGTCCGGTGCGGCGCGCGACGCGGCGAGTCTAGCAACCCGAAATTCCGAGGGTCAAGCCTCGCCGCCGGTGAACACGCCGATGCGGCGGAAGCGCTCGGCGCGCCGCCGCACCAGTTCCTCCCCGCTTACACCGGAGAGCGCTCCGAGGTTCTCGCGCAGCGCCGCCTTCAGCGTCGCCGCCGCGGCGTCCCAGTCGCGGTGCGCTCCGCCGAGGGGCTCGGGCAGGACCGCGTCCACGATCCCGAGCGCCGCCAGGTCGGGCGCCGCCAGGCGCAGGGCCTCGGCGGCCCTGGCTCCCTGCTTGCCGTCGCGCCACAGGATCGCCGCGCAGCCCTCGGGCGAGATCACCGAGTAGACCGAGTTCTCGAACATGAGCACCCGGTTGGCCACCGCGATCGCCAGCGCGCCGCCCGAGCCGCCCTCGCCGATCACCACGGTCACGATCGGCACCGCGAACGTCGCCATCTCGCGCAGGTTGACGGCGATCGCCTCCGCCTGCCCGCGCTCCTCGGCGCCGAGCCCCGGGTAGGCGCCCGAGGTGTCCACCAGCGTGACGATCGGCACATGGAACCGGTCGGCGAGCTGCATCAGCCGGAGCGCCTTGCGATAGCCCTCCGGACTCGGCATGCCGAAGCGCCGGTACAGGTTCTCCTTCGTGTCGCGGCCCTTCTGCTGGCCGATCAGCATGACGGGCCGGTCCTCGAACCACGCGGGCCCGCCGACGATCGCGGGGTCGTCGGCGAAATGCCGGTCGCCGTGCAGCTCGCGGAAGCCCGTGAAGCAGCGCTCGACGTAGTCGAGGAAGTACGGCCGCTTCGGGTGCCGGGCGATCTGCACGCGCTGGTAGCGCGTCAGGTTGGCGTAGATCTCGCGCCGCATCGCCTCGGCCTTGCGCTCGAGCTCGCCGAGTTCCTCGCCGGCGTCGAGCCCGCGTTCGGCGGCGCTCGCGCGCAGCTCCTGGATCTTCTCCTCCAGCTCGAGCACCGGCTTCTCGAACTCCAGCCAGACGGTCACGCCCCCCCCTTTCCCCAGCGCACGCGGCAGCCGGGCATGCGTTCCTTGAGGCCGGCGACGAGCCCGTCGGACTGCGCGACGAGCCGGCTGCGCGCGCGCATGGCGAGCCGCGAGTGATCGGGCCGGACGATGTACAGGAAAACCTCGCATTCCCCGGGATGCGCGGCGAGAACCTCGTCCACCGCGTCCACGCGCGCCTCGGTCAACTCCTCGGCGCGCACCTCGATCTGCAGCACCGGCCGGTACTGGCCGCGCGCCTGCGCCCACGGCCGGACGTCGGACAGCAGCAGGCTGGCGCCGCGGTCCTCGCGAACCTCGACGCGGCCGGAGGCGATCACGATCGCGTCCGTCTCGAGCGTGGTCCGCGACTGTTCGTACGCCTCCGGAAACACGGTGCACTCGACCCGGCCCGAGAGGTCCTCGATCGTGACGCGCGCCATCAGCTTTCCGGCCCGGGTCGTCAGCTGCTTCGACTCGCTGACGATGCCGACCACCCGCACGTCGGCGCCGTCGCCGGCCTCGAGCGCCTGGGCGATCGGGTGCGTGGCGATGCGCTCGATCTCGGCGCGCAGTTCGGCGAGCGGGTGCTCGCTCAGGTAGAAGCCGAGCGATGCCTTCTCCTTCGCGCTGCGCTCGCGCGAGCTCCACGCCGGCACGATCGGCAGGGGCGGCGCGCTCACGGCGATGGAGGCGTCCTCGCCGCCGCCGAACAGCGACGATTGCCCGCTCGCCCGCTCGCGGTGCAGCGACGCCGCGTGATCGAGCGCCAGCTCCGCGCCCGCGAACATCGCCTCCCGCGGCGCGGAGAGCGAATCGCACGCGCCCGCCCCGATCAGGCTCTCGAGCTGGCGGCGGTTGAAGGCGCCCGCCGGCAGCCGGGTGGCGAGGTCGTGCAGGCCCGCGAACGCTCCGCCGTGCGCGCGCGCCGCGAGCAGCGCGCCGATCGCGCCCTGACCGACGTTGCGCACCGCGCCGAGGCCGAGGCGGACGCTTCCGTCCTCGATCGTGAACTTCCACTCCGAGCGGTTCACGTCGGGCGGCAGCACCCCGATCTTCATTCGCCGCACCTCCTCGAGCAGCACCTGCAACCGCGCGCTGTCGTGCATTTCGGAGGACAGCGTCGCCGCCATGAACTCGGCCGGGTAGCGGGCCTTGAGGTAGGCGCACTGGTAGGCGACGAGCGCGTAGGCGCAACTGTGGCTGGCGTTGAAGCCGTAGCCCGCGAACTTCTCCATGGTGGTGAAGATCTTGTCCGCGATCCGCGGGGAAATCTTCGAGGTCACCGCGCAGCCCTCGACGAACTGGGCGCGCTTCTTCGCCATCTCCTCGACGTTCTTCTTGCCCATGGCGCGCCGCAGCTCGTCGGCCTGCGACATCGAGAAGCCCGCCAGGTCGTGCGCCGAGGACATGACCTGCTCCTGGTACACGAACACGCCGTAGGTGCCCTTGAGGATGGGCTCGAGCTTCGGGTGGTCGTACTTCGCCACCTGCCTGCCGTGCTTGCAGTCGATGAAGTACGGGATGTTCTCCATCGGCCCCGGACGATACAGCGCGTTCATCGCCACGAGGTCCTGGAAGACGGTGGGCTTCAGCTTGCGCAGGTAGTCGCGCATGCCGCTCGACTCGAACTGGAAGATGGCGACCGTCTCGGCGTCCTGGAACAGGCGGTAGGCGCCGGGGTCGTCGTCGGGCAGCGCGTTGACGTCCAGCTCGACGCCGTGGCCCAACTTCACGAGGCGCACGCACTCGTCGAGCACCGAAAGCGTCCGCAGGCCGAGGAAATCCATCTTCAGGAGCCCGGCCTTCTCGACCGACTTCATGTCCCACTGCGTCGTGGTCGTGCCGTCCTTCTGGCGATAGAGCGGCACGTAGTCCACGAGCGGCCCCGGCGTGATGAGCACGCCCGCGGCGTGCGTCGAGGCGTGGCGCGCGAGGCCTTCGAGCACGCGCGCGGTGCGAAGCAGCTTCGCGTGCTGCGGACTCCTTTCGGGCAGCGCCTTGAGATCGGGCGAAAGTCCGACGGCCTTCTCGAGCGTCATGCCCAGCCCTTCGGGCACGAGCTTCGCCATCCGGTCCACCTCGGAGACCGGAAAGCCGAGCGCCCGGCCGACGTCGCGCACGACCCCCTTCGCGCCCATCGTGCCGAACGTGATGATCTGGGTGACGCTGTCCTCGCCGTACTTGTCGCGCACGTACTCGATGACCTCGCCGCGGCGCAGGTCGTCGAAGTCGATGTCAATGTCCGGCATGGTCACGCGCTCGGGGTTCAGGAACCGCTCGAAGATCAGGTCGTGCTTGAGCGGGTCCACCTCGGTGATGCGCAGCGCGTACGCGACCAGCGAGCCCGCGACCGAGCCGCGGCCGGGCCCGACGCCGATGCCGTTCGACTTCGCGAACCGGATGAAGTCGCGCACGATCAGGAAATACGATGCGAAACCCATCTTGCAGATGACGTCGAGCTCGTGGGCGAAGCGCGATTTCATCGCCTCGCCCACGCCGGCCGGGAAGCGCGACCGGAGTTCCGCCCAGGCGAGCTCGCGGAAGTACGCGGCCGCGTCGTGCACTCCCTCGGGCAGGGGGAACTCGGGCAGCAGCGGCCGGCCGGTGTTCATCTGCAGGTTGCAGCGCTCGGTCACCGCCAGCGTGTTCCCGATCGCCCCCGGGAAGTCCTCGAACGCGTGCTTCATCTCGTCGGGCGTCCGGAAGTGCAGCTCCGAGACGGCGCGCATGCGCTGCGCCTCGCTCACCGTCTTGCCCGTCTGGATGCAGATGAGGACGTCCTGCGCCTCGGTGTGGTCCTTCGCGAGGTAGTGGCAGTCGTTGGTGGCGACGATCGGCAGCCCGCTGCGCGAGGCGAGCGCGCGCATCTTCTCGCGGATGCGCGCCTCGATGTCGAGCCCGTGGTTCTGGATCTCGAGGAAGAAGTTGTCCGCGCCGAACAGGTCGCGGTACATCATCGCCGTCTCCAGCGCGGCGTCGTCGCGGTCCTCGAGCAGGTCGGTGGCGACCTCGCCCTTGGGGCACGCCGACAGCGCCAGCAGCCCGCCGGCGTGGCGCGCCAGGTCGTCGTGGTCCACGCGCGGCTTGTAGTAGAAGCCCTCGAGGAACGCGATCGAGGACAGCCGCATCAGGTTCCGGAAGCCCGCCTCGTCGCGCGCCAGCAGCACCAGGTGGTGCGCCGTCTCCTTCGGGTTCCGCTCCGAGCGGGCGCCGCGGGTGACGTACGCCTCCATGCCGAGGATCGGCTTGACCCCCGCCTTGCGCGCCTCATGGTAGAACTGGACCGCGCCGAAGAGCGAGCCGTGATCGGTCAGCGCGAGCGCCGGCATCCGGAGCTCGGCGGCCTTCTTCACCATCGCCGGGATCGAGGAGGCGCCGTCGAGCAGCGAGAAGTCGCTGTGGTTGTGGAGATGAACGAAGTCCGAATGCTTCATGGCACGTCCGGCGGGGAGGCGGTTCGCAGGTCGGGGACGCCCGGACGCCGCGCCGCACCCGGCGAATGGAGCGGAGCGAATGCGTTCGCGCGGCGGCGCATCAGTGACGCGGCGAATCTAGCACAAAGGTTCCGCGGCGCGACGCTACGTTTCCGGCGCGGTCCACCGCCCGCACCTGCCAGCGATGCGTGCCGGCCGCGGGCGGCGTCAGCGGACGCCAGCGCAGCTCGCGTTTCTCCGGATCCCACTCGGTCGGCACGCGCGCGCCGTCCACGACGAACGCCGACTCCGCCGCATCGAGCCCGCTGCCGCGCTCGACGACGCGCGCGACGAGCTGCCAGCGCGAGTACGCCCCGCGCGGCGCGGAGCGCGACGGCGGTGCGACGCGCACGAACGGCGCGAGCGTGTCGCGCAGCGCCGCGAACTCGCCCGGCAGACCCGACTCCGCCGAAATGAGCCGGGCGGCGGCGTCCCGGCGGGCCCCCATCCATTCCCACGCGCCCCCGGCGCGGCGGCGATAGACGCCCAGCTTCGAGGTCTCGCCGGTCGCGACCGGAAGCGTCACGAGCAGCGGGCGGCGCAGCGGCAGGTCCTCGGGACGGACGTGCACGCGCTCGCCCGCCGCGACGAGTCCCTGCGCGCGCGAGCCTGTACCGGGACGCACGCGCGTGAACACCACGCCCGGCTCGAAGAGTTGCGAGGGCCCGAGCGCGAGCGAGATGCCCGGCGCGGGCCGGATCTCGCCCTCGCCCGCGGGCCACATCGCCTCGCCCGCGTTCGCACTCCACTCCCGCCCGCCCGCGCGGAGTCCGTGGATGCGAAGACCGTCCGGCTCGGGGCTCGATCCGGCGTCGAGCAACGCCACCCACGCCGCGCCGTCCCAGTCCGCGGGCACGTCGGCGCCGTTCGCGCGCGCGAAGCTCGCCGCGCGCACCTCACCCGGCGCGCCGGTCACGCGCACGCGCACGCGGCGACCGGGCAGGACCTCGTACGACCACGAGAGCGAGCGCTCCGGGGCCATCTTCGCCGGCCGCGGCCGGCGCCGCACCCCGGGCGCGCCCGGCGCCGCCGGAGCGCGCAGCACCACCGCGCGCTCGACCGCCGCTCCGTCCGGCTCGCGCGCGAGCAGCCGCAGCAGGCGCGGCGGGTCGCCCCGATGAACCTCGATCACGCCGGCCGCGAGCGAATCGGGCACGCTCGCGCGCAGGAAGCGCGGGCGAAAGCCGGGCGGCGCCCACAGCACCAGCCCGCGGCGGCCGGCGATGCGCCCGCGGTCCACCAGGAAGTCGATCTCGCTCATCTCGCCCGCCCACGAGATGCTGTCGAGCCGCGCCTCGACCGTCTCGCCGTTCCACTCGAGCGCGGTGCTCCACGCGGGCGCGTCCTGCGCTCCGGGCACGCCGCTCACCGAGCGCACCACGGCTCGCAGCCGGCCCTCGGCCTGCAGCGTCTCCGCCGCCGCCCCCGCGAGCGCGATCGTCCGCGGCATCAGGCCGCCCGCGACGCGCGAGGCGCCATCGAGCGGCTCGAGCGTGAGCCAGGCCAGGCGCGGCGCGCCCACGCGCGGAGGCACGAGCCCGCCGCGCAGCGGATGCACGGCGAAATCGTCGTGGCGGATCTCGACGTGCAGGTGCGGCGGCCCCGCGCCGCTCTCGCCCGTCCACGCCAGCGTGTCGCCGGCGGCGAAGCGGAACCCGTCGCGCGGCGGCCACAAGTCCTGCTCGTACCGTCCGGCCGCGCGCTGCGCCGAGTCCATGTACGCGCCGAGCGGCGGGTGGAACGCGTCGAGGTGTCCGAACACGAGCAGCCGTCCGTCGTTCGCGCGCAGGTACAGCGACCGGCCGTAGCCGACTCCCGACGAGCGCACGCGCTCGAGCGTGCCGGCGATGGGCGCCCGCACCGGCCGGCCGACGCGGCCGCCGGTCGAGAAATCCCACCCGGCATGGAAGTGGTTGGCGCGCACTTCTCCGAAGCCACCCGTCACGACCAGCGTGTCGAGCGGCGGCACCGCGAACGCCGGCCCGAAGACCGGCGGGGCCGCCGGCCACGCGAAGGCAGCGGCCCGCGCCGGAGCGCCCGCGAAGGCCAGCGCCAGCGCGCAGGCCGCAACAGCGCGGGGCATCCGCCATTGCATCGCGCACGCCGCGCGCGGCCGCGCGTGCGGGCCGCAAGCCGGCGCCGGGCGCGAAGCGATTGCGGGAACGTCAGTCCTGAACATGGTGCTCCGCCTCCCTGCATCTGGCACCGGCGTTGCTGTCTCCCCGGCTCGGAATTGATCCCGGGTCTTCGCTCGGAGGCCCGATCCCCCTGCATCACCGCCGCACCGGTTACAGGAGGTTTCCGTGAAGTCGCTTCGCCTCGTTTCCAGCGCGCTCTTCCTGGGCGCCATCGTCCTCGCCCTCGCGGGCTGCGGCAAGTCCACCGAATCCGTCGCCCCCACGACCCCGCTCGACACGACGCCGCCGGCCGCGCCGTCCAACGTCGCGGGCAGCTACGACGCCGCCAGCGAGCGAGACTACCTGAACTGGGACGGCAGCTCGTCGGCCGATGTCGCGAGCTACGAAATCTGGCAGTACGAGACCGACCCCTCGCTCGGCGGCACCGGCGTCCTGCTCGGTTCGACCGACGCGGCGGCCGGCAGCTACGCGCTTCCCCTGACGCGCCAGGCGCGCGTCGCGTGGTTCCGGGTCCGTGCGATTGACGAAGCCGGCAACCAGAGCGCGTTCTCGAACGGCTCCTCCTACGACCTGCACGCCTGGGACGGCAACACGTCGGGTCGCGGCACCCAGCGGGGCGGCATGTAAGGGTGCCGTCGCGGCGGCGGAGGGAACCGCTACCGGACGAGCACGACGCGCGCCTGCGCCCGGCCCGAGCCGCAGGTCAGGCGCGCGAAGTAAAGACCGGCCGGGACGGCGCGATTCTCGTCGTCCCGGCCGTTCCATTGCCAGCTGCCACCGGGGTCTCCGCCAAGCGGCACGCGGCGCACGCTGCGTCCGCCGAGGTCCACCAGTTCGAGCCGCTGCGCCCCGCCCGCGCCGTCGCCCTGCCAGTCGAGCGTGATGGGCGGCGCCCCCGGCACCGGCCGCGCCGCGATCGCGATGCCGCCGCGGCCCTCGATCGCCCCTCCCACGCGCAGCACGACGGACGCGAGGTTGGACAGCGGGCCGCTCGAGCCGGTGGCGTCCACGCCGCGCACCGCGAACGTCCAGCGCCGCCCGCGCGTGAGCCCCGTCACCGTCAGGGATTCCGGCTGGCCCGCGTTCGCGGTCGCCGTGAGCTGCGCCTGCACCGGCGCCGAGCCGAAGGAGGCCGCGTCGAGCGTCCCGGGTGAGCCGGCGATGTCGTAGTGATCGGGCCGGCCGGCGGGGCCGTCGTCGGCGGGCGCGGTCCAGGCGAGCCTCACGGTGCTGTCGCGCGAGCCGGCGATGCGCAGGTCGGCGATCGCCTGCGGCGCGGCGCCCGGCACGAGCAGCGTGTCGGTGAGCGAGCCGGCGCTCCGGTTGCCGGCCTCATCCAGGATCCACACGCTCGCGGCGTACAGGTGGCCCTCGACGAGCAGCGGCACCAGCAGGCTGTCGGGCTGCCCCGGCGGCGCCGCCGAGGATCGCGGCACGTCCACGCCGAAACCGCCGGACTGGTCCTCGCAGCGCACCAGCACCGCGCTCGCCCGGCCCGCGAGGCTGTCGTCGCCGCTCGAGATCCAGCGCACCCAGGCGCTGCTGGACGAGGCGGCGCCCGCGACCACGCCGGTCGCGGGCGCAGGACGGATGCGGTCGTAGAGCGGCGGGCCCACCGGAAACGTGCGCGCGCCGCTGCGGGCGTCGTCGCCGCGAACGGCCGGCCAGTAGGCGAGCGAATCCGTCCAGCTCGAAGCTCCCGCGTCGAAGGCATAGACAATCGAGTCGCCGAGCCCGGTGCCCGCGGCGATGCGCGTGGCGCCGTCGCCCCGCAGGTCGGCCAGGGCGGCGAACGCGCCGGCGAGACCGGGCTTGGGGAAGCCGGCGACGACCGCGCCGCTGTCGTCCCAGCAGTAGTAGCCGCCCGGCAGCCGCGCGCCGATCCCGGCCCCGCGTCCGGCGCGGAACGGACCCACGAGCGGAACGCCCGCCGGCGCGCCGGGCACCGACTGCGGCGCGCGTGCGGGCAGTGCGACGCCGCTCGAGTCGAGGACCGTGATCGTCGCGCCGGTGAGCAGGACGATTTCGTCGAGGCCATCGCCATCCAGATCGCCGAGGGCCGGATCGGCCGTGACGCTCGCGGGCAGCGTCAGGCTCCAGCGCACCGAGCCGTCGGCGGCGAGCGCGGTGACGGACGAGCCCGAAGCCGCGATCACCGTCGGCGCCGCCCCCGGTCCGGCGAAGCGCGCGACCACCGGAGCGCGACCGGGCAGGGGCCCCGCCCAGGGCCAGCCCGCGGCCTCGTTGCCGTCGAAGCGCAGCGCGTGCAAGCCGCCGTCACCGCTCCAGACGACGATCTCCCTGCCCGGCTGACCGTCGAGATCCGCCAGCGCCATCGCCGTCGAGCCGATCACGCCGAGATCGAGCGGAAAGTTGTCCAGCATCCCGCCGAGTGAATTCCACGCACCGATCCGCCCGCCGAGAGTTCCCGCCACCACCTCCGGCCGTCCGTCGCCGTCGAGGTCGCCGGCGGCGAGACCGGCCGTGAGGCTTCCGCCCGGCGTTCCGACGGGCGCGCCCGGGATCGGCAGTCCGTTCTCGTCGTAGGCGAGCACCGTTCCGGCCGTGGTGCCGACCAGGACGCGCGGGCCCGCGCCATCGAGGAAATCCGCGGCCGCGATCTGCCCGACCGGCGCGGCCGGGAGCGAGACGCTCCACGCCGTGTCTGCGCTCGCGCCGTCGAACGCGACGAGTTGCTGGTTCGTGAAGGCGTACACGACGCGCGTGACGCCGGTGTTGGCTCGCAGAACGACCGGGGCGCCGACCGCCTGGGCCAGCGTCCGCACCGCGGAGGTCATGGGCCGGTCGGTCAGCGCGCGGTAGGCGTTCAACCGCCCGACACCGTAGTTGACGCGCGCGGGATTGATCGCGCGGATGTCGTCCGCCGTCTCGCGCAGGCGCGCGAGCAGCCCCTGCGGCGTGTAGGGATCGAACCCCTGCGCCCGGCGTTGCGCCTGCAGCAGCGCCATCGTGCCCGCGACCTGGGGCGCCGAGAACGACGTGCCACCCAGCGCCGCGCGATAGCCCGGCTGGCGGTACGACAGCACGCTGTCGGTGCCCGCGGCGCGGTTCACGAACGTCGAGATCACCCCCGTGCCCTGCGCGCACAGGTCCACCCACGTGCCGAAGACCGAGAAGGTCTGCACCACGTCGTTCGAGTCCGTGGCCGCGACCGAGACGACGTCGTCGCGCTGTCCGAGGTAGGCGGGCGAGAAGTTGTTGCCCGAGGCGTTGGCGATCGCGATGCCGGCGCGCGTCGCCGCCGTGACCGCCGCCCCGAAGCCGCTGCCCGCCGAGTCCACCGACGCCCACGAGGCGTTGATGACGCTTGCCCCCATGCGCGTCGCGTAGCGGATCGCCTGCGCCGCGTAGGTCATGCTCACGTCGGCCACCGGCTGCGGGAAGCCCGCCGGCTGCCAGGCGATGCGCAGCGGCATGAGCCGCACCTTCGGAGCGACGCCCGCGATGCCGAGCGCGTTGTCCACCGCCGCGCCGACGATGCCCGCGACCGCGGTGCCGTGGCCGGCGAAATCGTTGGGGTCGTTGTCGGCGTCCTGCCGGTCCTCGCCGGCGGCGGCGGCCGTGAACGCCTTCGAGACGAAGTCCCAGCCCCGCCAGTCGTCCACGAAGCCGTTGCCGTCGTCGTCCACGCCGGGAAGCCCCGCGGCCTCGGCCCAGTTGATCCACATCTGACCGTAGCCCGGCCCGGAGCCGCCGAGGTCGGGATGGTAGGGCAGCACTCCCGTGTCAATGATCGCGACCACGATGGACGTGTCGCCGCTCTCGACGTCCCAGGCCTCGGGCGCGCCGATGTCGTGTCCGCGTCCGTCGGACTGATAGAGCCACGCCTGACTCGTGAACAGGGAGTCGTCGGGCAGCGCGGTCGCCGGCACCGTCGCGACCGGCAGCGCGAGCGCGACACCCGAAGCGACGCGGAAGCGCTCCAGCGCGTCCTCGAGCCCAGCGCCCGCCGGCAGGTGCACGAGCCAGAAGGCGGTGAAGTCGGTCTCGCCCGGATCCTCCGGCGGAGTCTCGCCCGCGAACTCCGGCTCGAAGATACAGCCGCCGAGCGAGGCGGCCGCGGCGTCCACCGACGCCAGGCCGAGGCGCAAGGACTGGATCGCGCGCGTCGGGCCCGCGGCGCGCGCGTGCGCCGCGCGCGCCGCGTCCGCCGTGAGCCGCAGCTCGACGACGTCGCCCGCGTAGCTGGGCACGCCCGGCGAGGCGGCGCCGGCGCTCACGACCGGCAGCCCGAGCCTGGCGGCCGCCGGCGCGGCCGGCAGCGCCAGCAGGCACATATAAAGGAGGGCGGGTGTCTTGCGCATCGTCGGTGGGCTCCGCCCGCGGGGCGCTTCCCCGCCGGGCGCGGGCACCGAAAAGTGTACCGGTCGCGGGCGATCGGGCGCGAGCGCCGATTCGGGGGCCGGCCGCTTGACGGGCGCGCGGCGACGCACGCACACTCGCGCCGACTTCGAGCCACCGCGCGGCCGGCGCGACCGGAAACCCCACCTCCTGACCCACGGAAATCATGTCCGAGAACATTCGCGAACGGCTCCGCCGCATGCTGCTCGAACGCTCGATGCGCTTCGGCGAGTTCGTCCTCAGCTCAGGGGCCACGTCGAACTACTACATTGACGTCCGCAAGACGAGCCTGCACCCGGAGGGCCTCAAGCTCGTCGCCAAACTCTTCTGGGAGCAGCTCGAGAACGACGAGGTGACCGCCGTCGGCGGGCTCACGCTCGGGGCCGACCCGCTGGTCGCCGGCGTCATGTGGTGGAGCCACGAGATGGGCCGTCCGCTCGAGGGCTTCCTGGTGCGCAAGATGTCCAAGGACCACGGCATGCGCGGGCAGGTCGAGGGCAACCTCGCGGGCCACAAGCGCGTCGCGATCCTCGACGACGTCATCACCAGCGGCGAGAGCGCGCTGATCGCCGCCGAAGCCGCCGAGTCGTACAAGGCCGAGGTCGTCCGCGTGCTCGCGGTGGTGGACCGCGGGCAGGGAGCGTCGCAGATCTTCCAGCAGCGCGGCTACCCGTTCACGCCGTTGTTCACGATCGGCGAGCTGCTGCCCGCCGAGAAATGATCTTTCGGGCTCCGGCGCCGGTCGCCCCCGGCCCGCCGGAGCCTGCGGTTCGGCCCGTCCCCAGCGGGCCGCCAATGGTTGCGCAAGCGCGCGGCACGGGCCGCCGATAACCCGTGCGGCAGACTCGACCCGGCCGGCCGACAACTCACGAGAGCGACGGATGTTCGAAAAGCACTTCGGACTGCGCGAAAACCCGTTCCCCGCGGGACACCAGATGCGCTTCCTGTATCCCAGCCGGGAGCATCAGGAGGCGCGCGCGCACCTGCGCTACGGGATCGAGAACCGCGAGCCGTTCGTGCTCATCACCGGCGAGGTCGGAACCGGCAAGACCACGGCGCTTTACGACGCGCTCGCCGAATGGGGCGCGCAGGTCAGCGTCGCGCTCATCACCAACTCGGCGCTGACCCGCTCGGAGCTGCTCGAGGAGATCTGCCTGCGCTTCGGCGTCGCCCTGCCCGCCGACGTCAGCAAACCCAAGATGCTCGCGCTGCTCGAACGTCACCTGCTGTCGCTGCGCGCGCGCGGCGAGCACGCCGTGCTGCTGCTCGACGAGGCGCAGAACCTGGCCACCGACCTGCTCGAGGAAATCCGCCTGCTCTCGAACCTCGAGGTGCAGGGCGAGAAGCTGCTGCAGATCTTCCTCGTCGCCCAGCCCGAACTCGAAGCGCGCCTCGGCCGCCCCGAGCTGCGCCAGCTCCGGCAGCGGATCACCGTGCACTACCGGTTGAACCCGCTCTCGCCCGAGGAGACGGCCGGCTACATCCACCACCGCATCTCGGTCGCCGGCGGAAACGCCTGGACGACCTTCCCCCCCGAGACCTGTCGCGAGGTCTACCGCGTCACGCACGGCATTCCGCGCGAGATCAACACCATCGCCGCGCAGGCGATGATCACCGCGTTCAGCGAGAACGCCTCGAGCGTGACGAGCGAGCACGTGAACGCCGCCCGGCAGGAGGCCGAGTTCAGCAGCGTGCTCGCGCCGCAGGCGCCCAAACTGCCCACGGCCGCCGAGATGGCCGCCGCGCTCGGCGCGCCGTCGGGCACGGCGGCCGAAGCGCCCGTCGCGACCGCGCCGCAGGCCGAAGTCGGACCTTTCGACGTTGCGGACGCGCCGCCTTCGAACGTGACCGTTTCGCGCGCGGCGGCAACCCCGCCTGCAGCGCCTTCGGCACCCTTCCCCTTGCCGAAACCGCCGCAATCGCACTCGCCTTCACCGCACGCGGAAGCGCCGCCCGCCTGGTCGCCCGGGCCGCACGAAAAGCCCGAGGACCGGGTCGAGCCGGTGCTGCGCGAGGACCTTCAGGTCTGGAACACCCCCGCGAGCGAGCTGATGAAGGCCCGCCTGCGCGCACGCGAAGGCGGCCTCGAGCCGCCCGTGCCCGCTCCGCCGCCCGCCGCCGCATCGGCGTTGCAATCCCCTTCCGCCGCAGCGCCACCCCCGCCGCTTCGGCTTCCCGTGCCGCCGTACCCGGCAGCGGCGGCCGAGTCTCCGGCCCCACGGCCCGGCTTTCCCGCGCCGCCGCCGAGCCTGCGCTCGGGACTCGACGCCGGACTTGCCGAGGAATCGCGCTACCGCGGCGCCGTTCCGTGGATGATCGGAATCGCCGCGATCGCCGTCGTGCTGATGGCCGTGGTCCTCACGCAGCGCTTCGGGCTCATAAACCTTCCGCTGCCGGGCGGTTCGCCGCGACCGCACGCGGCGTCCGACGCCGCGCAACTGGCGAGCGGGCCGACCGGAGGGCAGGCGCCCGGAAACGCGGCATCCGCCACCGACCCCGCGATCGCCGACAGCTCGGCGCGCGTCGCGACGGAAACGCCCGCCTCGTCGAGCGGTGCCGCCGCGATCGGCGCCGCCCCCAGGAGCGCCGCGCCCGCCGGACGCACGACCCGGACGCCAACGCCGGCGGCCGCTGCGTCACCAACCGCCGCGTCCGCACGAACGGTCACGCCCGAGGCTGCGGCCCGTCACGAGGCGGCCAACATCTACGGCATCGCGGTGGGCAACTATCTCGACGAGAGCCGCGCCGGCGAGGAGAGCGCCCGGCTCGCCGACCTCACCGGCCTGTCCGGTCGCGTGGTGCGCAACACCTCGGACGGCGCGACGATGTTCCGCGTCGTGCTCGGCAACTTCGGCGACTCCCCCAGCGCCGAGCGCGCCGCCGATCGCGTGCTCGGCCAGCCCGGCGTGCGCGAAGCGCGCGTCGTGGTGATCGCGAAGACGCGCGCGAACTGACTCTGCGCCGGATCGGCGCGAGCGCGGCGGGCGCGGGAGGCGCGACGCGCGGTGAGCTTGCCGTTCGCGCGGCGCGAGGCTATGTTGCGCGGCCGCTGCCGGACAACGGAGCCGCGCCCTTCGCGCGCGCAAGCCCTGCCTGCGTCCCCATCGTCTAGAGGCCTAGGACACCGCCCTTTCACGGCGGTAACACGGGTTCGAATCCCGTTGGGGACGCCAGCTGCCTCCATTGCGTCGCAGGGACTTGCGAACGATTCCGAGGGCCACTGTCCCTCGATTGTCCCCTGTATTGTCCCTCTTCTCGTGGCGCGCACTTCGTTGATCGCGACGACTTTGCGCTGCTCTGCAACAACGGCACCGTGCAGGATCGCGAGTTTCTTCACCGCCTCGATCTGATCGTTCGACGAAACGATGTGGTAGCGGTCGAACACCGAGCGCGTCTTGTGGCCGGTGATGGACATGGCTACCTACTCGGAGGCGCCGGCTCGAACGAGCTTGCGCACAGCGGAACGCCGCAGATCGTGGAACAGTCGACCTGGGACGCCGGCCTTCTCGCACCCGGTGCGCCAGCCTTCGTAGTACCACGCGACCTGATGACCGGGGCGGTGGAGGACCAACGGGCAGACCGTTTCGTGTTTTCGCTCGAACGACAATGTCATTGCGCGCTGCTCGATCAGCAGCTCTGCCAGTCGCGGGTGCGCGGCAAACGGAAACGACCGCGGCTCACCAGACTTCGTGGTCACTCGCTCGAGACGAATCGTGCCGCCCTCCCAGTCCACTTGCGTCCAGCGTAAGCCGCGCAGCTCACCGCGACGCCACCCGGTGATGAACGCCGCCTCGACGAATGGCCGCATGTACTCGGGCAGGTGCTACGGTAGCGTGCGCACCTCAGCGTCGGTGAAGAAGCCCGTGCGGGCGTTGCTGACGCGCGGGCTCGGCAAGTACGGCCGGTGCGGCATGTGCCCCGAACGGCAGGCCAACGTGAAGGCGCGGCCAAGCACTCCCACCTCGTTCTTGACGGTTGCCGGCGCTGCACCCTTCGTGAGGCGGGCATGGATGTACCCCTTCACGACACGCGCGGTGTGGATCAACCCGCCGGCAGCGCGCGCGACGGCCCTCGGCGTCGAAATCATCCCGACCCCGGAGTCGAACGAGGTCACGATCGGCGATCCTGGGCCAACTGTGAAGGCCGATCCGGAGCTCGAGCGCCTCGCGAGCCCGAATCCCACGTCCGCGGCCGTACGCATGGCCGCTGCTCAGTAAACTCAAGAAGCGAGTGTCTCAAAGTCGTTGGCAGGTTCCGCTCAGCGGTCGGGGATCATGAGCGTCCAGGAAGGGCATTCGCAGGGCCTCCTACCAACTGTTTGGCTCGGCGGTCAGGGAAGCGCTCAGCCCCGTTCCTTTTCAAGGTGCTTGTCGAGGGCGATCTCGATCCCACCGCCTGACCGCTGCTGAACTGCTGTCGACTTCCCGCAGGCGGGGCAAGTAAGGGCGATTACGGGCGCTCGTCGAAAATCCATCTCGTTGAGTTCGACTTCGAATTCGAATCGCCTTCAGCTTAAACACGCGATCTTCATGAAAAGGCACCTCCAGTTGAGGGTTCTCGTGTAGCCCTGCGCCAGTCAGTCGGAAACCTCAGCGTTTGGCACTTCTCGGGAGCATTCCAACCATGGCAACTTGGATCGCATGGACTCAGTTGCCTCCGGGTTGACGGCGGGCGTGTTCACCCGCATTGATTGCCTTCCACTTCAGTGCCGGGTGTCCGCGAAATCGCTCCGCCAGTGGATCACCGTCTCCAAACACGAGCTCCGGCTTCAGTTCTCCCCGCTGCAGGCGATCGCAGTACTCGGTTTCAGACCCGGTCAGCGCGAGCAGCGTCCCAAGCACCTCGCGGCACCGCTGCGCGAGATCTGGCCGCGATGGCTGAGAGCCTCCGGCGAGCATCGGCACAAGCTGCTCGCTGATAGTCGCGTCGTCCACGCGGTCCACGCGATTCAACCCGTAGCTGTGGAGCGGGTGCGGCAGGATCCCGCACCATGCCACCACGATCTTCCCGAATCGCTCGTCGCCGATCAGCCGGGGCGACCGCTCGGCGAGGTGCGCGACGTCGAACAGATCCCGCGGCATGGTGCGGTCCAGGAGCGCCGCGATCTTGCCCGCCCAGAGCTCCTCGTCGCCCACGCAGCGGATCGGCGGTCGAGACGTGCTGCCCGGTTGCCAAAGCTCGCGCTCGACGGGTGTGACGATGGGCAGCCGCATCTGGTAGTTGACGTCCAGCTCGATTCGGTCTTGCGACCCCGCGTGAGAGCGGTAACCGAGATAGAACTTCCTGCCGGCATGCTCGTCGGCCGAGTGGGATACGTCGTACCGGAGCGCGCGCGCGATGCGGTCGAGCGCAGCCTCCACGTCCGGCCGCTCGCGCAGCATCGCCTCTCGGTCCAGCTCGCCGACGTAGTTGAAGTCGAGATCCACCGAGAGCCGCAGCGGCGAGCCGAGGGCGAGCTGGATTGCCGTGCCGCCCTTGAGCACGAGCCGCGGGCCGAGGAAGGGGTGCTCGGCGATCCCTGCAGCCACCTCGCCCAAGCGCAGCACCTTCTCCAGGGTCGTCGCGCGGAAGCCGGTCTCCGCCTCCAGGGCGACGATCACGTCACGCGAGAGGTTCACCGGCTCCGCCCTCGGCCACCAGCGATGGCGGCAACATGAGGTTCCATCGCGGCACGAATACGCCGCCTCTCTTCCCGCGCGGCAGGTAGTGCCGGGCCTTGGGGCGGTGCTTCTCGAACTCCTCCAGCACGCCCGGCGTGACGTAGAACGCCTTCGCGTGGCGCTCGAGGAACCACCCGACAGCGGCCCAGAGCGAGCGCTTGTCGTAGGCCGCGAGGACCTCACGCAGGACCTTGAGATCCAGCGAAGCGAAACCACCCGCCGACTCCGCGAGCTCCTCCAGCCCACCGACCCACCGCAGCTGGCGGAAGCCTTCGACGAGGGTGCGCTCCGGGCCAGTGACACGGAGCGTCCGCCCCGCGCGCTGCACGCTGCGCACGCCGAGGGTGCTCCACTTCGTACCCAAGGCTGACGCCGGCGCTGCCAGCAGGCGGGCGGTGTGCAAACCCCAGCGCACGCTCGTGGGCGTCCCCGCCGTGTACGCCGTGCACACGCTCCAGTCGCTATGCGCGGCTCCCAGCAGCTCGAGCGCGCTGTGGTGGCTGAAGACGGCGTCCGCGCGCAGCGCTGCCGCCACGAGAAACGCGTCAGGTGCGTAGTTGTCCGCCTGCGCCCCCGCCGGCACCGCCGCATACAGCTCCCGCGCAAGCCGGCGCACGCGCCCCGTCTCGGCGTAGTACTTCACGCGCTCGCGCGCCCTGGCGCGCGGGTCCCGACCACCCGCGACCTTCGCCAGATCGTCGAGCGAGAAGACCGGGTTCGCAGTCAGAAAGGCCAGGTAGGCCCCGAGTGCCTGTTGACGTTTCGTCGCCATACGGGGCCAACTTTGCCCCGGATGACGGTTTGTCGTCAACTGAAAAGGGGGTTTCGGTGGCCGGACCGACATCGCCGCCCAGATCGAGCAACACGCTGGCCGGGGGCCGACGGGGGCGGGGCAAGCCATGCGATTCGCTGCCTTACGCATGGAGTCGTAGCGAGGCCATGCGATAGACAGACTCGCACTCAAACTCCTGAACTGGCAGAGAACGGCCAGTTCAAGCGAACAGGTGCAAGCGGCCCGAGTGCCCTCGCAGAGGGTGGCTAGTACTGGTGCAGCCGCGCGACCGCAGCTCGGAGCCCGATGAAATCGCCAAGTTCTGGCTGGCCGACCGGGGCGACCGAGCCCAACTTGAGCGGGATAACGAACGATGGACTGTGGGCCGAGAGAACAGCGTAGACCTCGTCGAATGCGCTCGGATCCTCGAGCTCGATGGCGCGACCGAAGAGCCCAGACACGTGGGGCGGCCAAGGGAAGTGCTCGCAATCCAAGAGCAGGATGGTCCGCAGCCCCGCCTGCTGGTAACAACGCATCGACGCTCGCTTGTCGGCCAATGCCCTGCAGAGGTCGTCGACGGTCAGGTCTTCCGGGTCCCGGCCCCAAACAACCGGATTCACGGCGCAGAATCCCTCGGGCGCGCCCTGCAAGAGCACCCGAACAAGCGATTGAGTCGGCAAGCCCGCAACCGTCACGGGCAGTTGCTCACGCGGCGAGAGGTCCCGCAGCGCAGCGATCGCGGCATCGGCAACAGACTGAGCGAGCGCCTGCCAGTCCAATCCCGGTTTGAAGTCCTCGGCCGGGACGCCGATCATGACGATCGAACTCGGATACGCAGCGACCACCCTCGCGGCAATCACGGGCCTGATCTGCTCCAGCAGCCTCACGGTGCGCGGGTGCTGAGGAGCGGCATAGAGCCGCGTGATCTCTACCGCCTCCGAACTCACCCCACGCTGGATGATGGCGTCGCAGCCGCCATTCGCGCCAGGCGCCCTGTCCGGCCGGTCAGTTACGGTCACCGCGACGCCCTCACGGAGCGCCAAGCAGTCGCATAACTCCGAGAGCACCCTGTCTTCTCGTTCGTGCGCAACACGTCGAGCCATGGCAGCCGGTTCCTCCGACAATCGCCGCCGCTTGCAGCGGAGCTATGCTGGCGCGCAAGCCAGCTGCATCGGCGGGGTCCGCGCGCAGGATAACCGCAAGAGCCGCCGAACCACGCGGAGACGAGGTCCGCGGCACTGCACAGCCGCGTCCGAGGGGCGACGACGCGCCTGCGCCCCCCCGCCCCGCTGGAGCCGCCTGCGGCGGCTCGACGCCCCCGCCACCCCGGCTCGCGCTGGTGCGAAGCTTGCGTGGGAGTGTCCACGTCGCGCCCTCGCGCCCGCAGATCGCGCGTCAGGCCGCTTCGCCCGTCAATACGGCCCGCACGCCGTCCATCTCGCGCAGCCAATCCCGCAGATGGTTCCAAGTAGGTACGGTGGGGGACGCCACACCCGGTCGCATCAACGCGCACCCGCAGCTCCACCCCTCGCGATTCGGCCTGCGCGTGCGCTCGCTCCACCTCGCCTGCTACTTCGTCGGAGGCTCCTCGCGCGGCACGGGCGGGTCGGATTCGCTGAAGCGGTACCACCACGCGTCGTCGAAGGTGTTCGAGCGGATGCGCATCCAGTTCTGCCGGACGCGATCGAGGGGGTCGCCCTCGAGCCTGCCGAGTCCGCGGCTCATGCCCGCCAGCGTCCCGAGCTCGCGCGCGCTGTACTTCGCCAGATTCGTCCCACCGCGCGCCTCGAGCTCGCGGCGCATCGCGTCGATCGCCCCGGCGAGCCGCGTTCGATCTTCCATCGAGAGCGGAGCCGGCGAAAACAGGAGGGTCTCGACGTCCACGATCGGGGCGCGGAAGTCCGCCGACGCGAGGGGCCCGTCCTCGAGCGCACCCTTCACGCCTTGCGTGGTGTGCATGGCCTGATGCACGGCGGCCATCGCGAACAGGATCAGGGCGACGGCCAGCAGGACGCGGAACCGCAGGAACCGGAGCATGAAACCCCCTGGGGAACCGGGCAGGCTGGGCCCGGCTTCGCGGGGTGGTTATCGAACGCGTCGTGACCGCGCTTGAGCGCGCACGCAAGGGGACGGCAGCGGTGGGCGGGCAACCGACACCGGGGGCAACGGTGGATGCCCTGACAGCGCGTCAGCCACCGGTTATCGTGCGGCGCGTAACGCGCGGCCGCCGCGTCCATGAAGCGTGCACGCCGAGGTCGTGAGCACGCGGATCGGCCGCGCGCGACCTGCGCACTTCAGCGGGCGGCAGCCCTGCGACGGGAGAAACTCGATGAGCGAAGAGCGGAAGGTGCCGGATTCCCGCGGCGTCACGGTGAAGCTGTTGGCGGCGATTGACCTCGGCCCCGAGATCGAGGGCATGGAGGGCCGCGAGCTGCGAATGCGACTGGTCACGATGGAGCCGGGTGCGGTCTTCGGCCCGCTTCACGACCACAGGGGCAGGCCGGGCACAGTCTACATCCTGCAGGGCACGATCACCGATCACCGCAATGGCGTCGCGACCGAGTATGGGCCGGGCCTAGGATGGCCCGAGGACCGGAACACCCTGCACTGGCTCGAGAACCGGGGAACGCAGACGGCGGTGGAGGTTTCGGTGGATATCGTCCGGAAGTCCTGAGCGGCGGGGCGCAAACCTCGGGCAGCAGGGCCGGGCACACGCCGGGCACGGACTCCGGCCGCATTCACGATCGCCCTCTCTCGAGCGCGCGGCGACCCTCCGAGGTTCACCCCGGCGGGTCGCCGCGGCCCTTCTCCACTACTTCAGGTAGTCGGCCATCCACTTCGCCAGCCGGCGGCGCTGGACCGGCGTCAGGTGACACGCGCCGCGGATCCTGCCCATGCAGTGATCGCTCCCGCACCGGCAGTCGAAGGGTGTCGCCATGTCGTACTCGGTGGTGCAGTAGTGAAAGGTCACGCCCTCGTCCTCGGCGATGTCGCGCAGCGCGATCACGTCGCGGCCGATGATCCGCACGGTCGGCTCGCAGGCGTGGTCCAGGTAGCGCCAGAAGTACTTCTGCACCATCTCGAACTCGTCCCTGCCGAAGTCGGGGTCGAGATGAAGCCCCGGGCCCACCTGCACGGAGTACCGCGTCGGCTTCGGGCTTTCACGGCCCTCGAGCCGGAAGACGAGCGTTCCGCGGGCGATGTCGCCGACGGCGACGAGGCGGCGGTGACGATCCTGCACCTGGATGCCGACGAGATCGGCGCCGGTGCGCAGCAGCGTTGCGGAAGGGTGGGCGTGACGCGGCAGCGACAGCAGCTTCGGATAGGCCTCGGCCAAGGGACGCCTCCGTGCGTGCGGATCCATCCTGCGTGAAGTCCCGCGTCCGAGGGTCGACTCGCGCGGGACGATGCCGACCACGCGCACTTTCGTGGCAACGCGCCCCGACATCAAGCAAAGAATGCGCGCGAGACCACTCGAAGCATGAACCGAATGCCGCCGCTTCGGGCGGACGAGGCGGCGAAGGCTACGTCTCGCGCCTGCCGGCTGGCGCGCGCTTCTTCCTCCGCGCTCCTCGGGCGCGAAACGCCAGCGGCTCGTCCACGAACGTCCGGTAGTCGGCGGTCAGTTCCTCGCCCCTGCGAATCCGGCGAAGCGCGCGGAAGCGGGCGTCCTCACCGGCCTCGACGTTCGGCCGCGTGGAATGGTTCACGTACCAGCCCACGGACAGGTTGTTGAGGCTCGGGGGCACGCCGATGCGCCCGCCCCAGATCATGCCGAAGTCCTCGTACAGGGCGCGCGTCGCGGGCGGCAGGCGCCGCACGGCCGCGCGTGAGACCCATGCGACGCGCTCGTTCTCACCCCGAAAAACGAGCGTCCCGGCCGGAATATCGCGAATGGCGATGACGCCGACGCCGTGAACGCGCGAGGGGCCGATGCGGGCGTAGACGCCGTCGTGCGGCGGGCGCTTCTTCACGGGCGACCTCGGGTCGGGCGAAGGGACCGGAACGAATGGGACGTGGGAGGTGCCAACCACTACCACGTTCCGGGCCCTGACCGCCTCACCGCAGGTAGGTGATGATCCGCGTGAGCGGGCCGTCCTCGGTCTCGAGCCGCGCGTAGTAGACGCCGGAAGCCAGCGGGTTCCCGTCGTCGTCGCGACCGTCCCAGCGCTCCCGGTACTCGCCGGCGGCCAGCGCCTCGTGGTCCAGCGTGCGCACGTGCCGGCCATCCACCGCGAACACCGAAAGGTCCACGGGCCCGCCACGCACGAGGCTGAAGTCCAGCGTCGCGGTGCCGTGGAACGGATTCGGTCGCGCCGGCTGCAGGAGCGTCGCGGCCGGCAGCGCGTTTCCGTCCACCGCGAGCGTGGGCGCGAAGCTGGCGGTCACCGTCTCGTCGCTGACCAGGACCACGGTGGCGGTGTCGGTCGTCGCGGCGATCGCGCCGCTGAAGTCCACGAAGTGGTATCCGGCGTCGGGGACCGCGGTCAGGTGGACGGCCGTGCCGTAGGCGAACCCGCCCCCGGCCGGCAGCGGATCCTCCGTCACGGTGCCGTGCTCGGCGTTCACGGTCAGCGTCAGCAGCGCGGAGGGGAACATCGGCGTCCACGCCGTGGGGTCGCCGAGCGACAGCGACCAGGTGTCGTCGAGAAAGCCGGGGGCGCCGAAGCCGCCGAAGACGACCATGCGGTCCCGAAGCGGATCGTAAATCGCGCCGTGTCCCTGGCGGCCGGGAGGCAGCGACCCGGCCGGCGCGAGTTCGCTCCAGGAGCCGGAGTCCGCGAGCGAGAGCGCCCACGCGTCCTCGCCGTAAAGGGCGACGTCGTACCCGCCGTAGATCACCATGCGGTCGCGCACCGGGTCGTAGACCGCGCTGTGGATGTAGCGCGGCAGGGGCCGCTCCCCCGCGGGCGAGAGTTCCGTCCAGGCCGGGTTGTCCATGGACAGCGCCCAGGTTTCGTTCAGCAGGCTGTCGTCCACGCCGCCAAAGACGAGCATGCGGTCGCGGATCGGATCGAAGATGGCGCTGTGCGAGATGCGCGGGCTCGGCAGCGGTCCGGCGGGCGTGAGTTCCTGCCACTGCGGGGTGCCCGCGAGCGACAGGGCCCAGACGTCGTTGTAGCCGTCGCCCGAGAACCAGCCGCCGAAGATCACCAGCCGATCGCGCACCGGGTCGTAGATGGCGCTCTGGCGATAGCGCGGGCTCGGCGGCGTTCCGGTGGGGGTCAGTTCGGTCCACTCGGGAGTGCCGGCGAGCGACAGGGCCCAGACGTCGTTGACGTACAGATCGCCGGTGAAGCCGCCAAAGACCAGCATGCGGTCGCGCAGCGAATCGTACACGGCGCTGTGCCACCGGCGGCCCGCGGGTGGCGTGCCCGCCGGCGAGAGCGGCGTCCAGGTGGGCGTGCCCGAGAGCGACAGCGCCCACGCGTCGCCGAAGTTCGTGACGCCGTTCCAGCCGCCGAACACGATCATCCGGTCGCGCACCGGGTCGTAGATCGCCGTGTGGTTGTCGCGCGGGCTCGGCCGCGGATCCGTCTGGGCGAAGGCGGGTCCGGGGGCGAGAGCGACGAACATCAGGACCAGCGCGGCGAGCGGGCGAAGCGGACCGGACGGTTTCAAGCTCGACCTTTCGGGTGACGGTCGGATGGGAGGATGGCGCCGGAACTCGGGCTGAGGCGCGCATCGAAGCGTATCAAGCGCCGGCGCGTGTGCGGTGTCAATCCCGCCCGGGTGACAAACACTTCACGGTCGCGTCCGGGATTTCGCACCGCATCGCGCTCGCACATGGCATTTCGCACGACCTGCGGCCCGCGCCGGTCGCCGCCGCGAGGCGGGCGACGGGGCGGGCCGGTGTCCACGGGCTTCGGACCCCGCCGGGATCCGATCAGAAGATCGTCGCCAGCTGCACTTCGAAGGTCGTGAGCGCCGAAGCGCGCACTTCGCCGCCGAGCGAGAAGCGCCACCACCGCAGCTCGGCGCCCCCGAGGACGTGCGGGATCTGCAGCGTCTCGGAATGCAGGTCCACCGAATCGGTCGTCTCGCGCACCACGACGACGGTGGTGCCGACGCCGGCGTAGGGCGTGAACACGTTCCAGAACGTCCGACCCGCCTCGAGGTCTCCGGTGGCGGCCTGCAGGTCTATGTCGTCCACATAAAGCGTCTTCGTCCATGCGCCGCGCGCCACCACGCTCACCGGCGTCGTCCCATCCTGCCGCCACAGCGCGTAGCGGCCTTCGATGCCGAACCAGCCATAGTTGGCGTTGGGGTTCGCCGTGTAGAAGACGCCGAGGTCCGCCCGGTCGGACAGCCCTGCGCGCAGGCGGAGCTTGGGAAACTGCCTGCGCGAGCCGAGCTCGTGACGGTCGTCCGGGTGCGAGAACGTGTCGTTCCACGCGTCCGCCTTTTCCTCGACCGAGAACGAGGTGACGTCGAGGGCGAACGCGACGTGCCCGCGGCCGAGCGTCGTCGGCGGCGCCATGAGCGTGAACGCCGACGCCGAACCGAACTCCCGGGCGAAGCGCCGGAACGCGACCTGCGTCAACCCGGGCGCGAAGTCCACGGAGCAATCCTTCAGACCCGGATCCACGTGCAGGTTGGGATCCGCGGCATGACCGTTCTCGCCATGCGCCAGTGCCAGCGTGGGAACGAGCCCCAGCAGGGCGGCCAGATACAGCGTCGCTCGCTTCATGACGTCCCTCCTTCCGCAGCGGCCGGGACGGCGCCCCGGCGGCCCGCGCCCGTCGCGCGTGTGCCTGGCCGGATTACGGAGCGGCACGGGGGCGGGGACGGGCCGCGGACGCCAGAGTTCGTGCTTTGCACGCCAGATCGCCTTCGCCTGCGGTAGCCTGCACCCGCATGTGGACGCGAACCGGAACGGTGCTCACGGTTTCGAGCCGCGCGATGGTCGGCGCCTGCGAGGGGCTGGGCCTCGATGCGGCCGAACTGCTGCGCGCCGCCGGTGTCCCCCGCGAGCAGCTGGACGATCCGGACGCCCGGCTCGACGCGGCCGTCGTGGGCCGGCTGTGGGAGAAGGCCTACGAGCTCTCCCGCGATCCGGTGCTCTCGCTGCACGCCGCCGAGGCGTGCCCGCTCGGCGCCTACAAGGTCATCGACTTCATGGCCGCGAACGCCGCCACCGTCGGCGAGGCGTTCCGCTTCGCCGCGCGTTATTTCCACCTCATCAACACGGCCATCCGGCTGCCGATCGACGAGTCGGGCGACCCGGTCACGCTCGACATCGTCGAGGAGGGCGGCGCCGGCCCGGTCGCGCGCGCGTTCGCCGAGTACTGCTTCGCCGCCTTCGTCCTGCACGTGCGCGCGGCCACCGAGGCGCCGGTTCCGCTCCTCCGCGTGACGTTCGTCCACCCGGCGCCCGCCGACCCCCGCGAGCACCGGCGAATCTTCGGCTGCACGGTCGAGTTCGAGGCGCGGCGCTGCCGGATCGAGATCGGCCGCGCAGCCTGGGACACCCCGACGGCCCACGCCCATCCCGGCGTGCTGCAGGTGCTGAGCGAGCACGCCGACCGGTTGCTGCGCGACCTGCCGAGGGGCCCGGCGCTGGTGGAGCGCACGAGGCAGGCCATCGGCGCCCGCCTTCGCGGCGACCGGGCCTCGCTCGAGGCCGTCGCACGGGAGCTGGGAATGAGCCCGCGAAGCCTGCAGCGGCGGCTGGGCGAGCTCGGCTGCTCGTACATCACCCTCGCCGACCAGGTGAGAAGGGCCACCGCACAGCTCTACCTCGAGCAGCCCGACATCGCGATCGCCGAGATCGCCTACCTGCTGGGCTTCGCGGACCCGAGCACGTTTCATCGGGCTTTCAAACGCTGGACGGGCGAGACCCCTTCCCGGGCCCGGGAAAAGTCGCGGCGGTCGGGAGCGTGAAATCCGCGCGCGCCTCGCCCGCCACCGCCGCATCCGAAGGCCGTCCCCTCACCCACCGTCGCCGCGCGCCGTCGTCCCACGACCGGGAGGATCCGATGTCCCGTCTCACCACCCTGCTCTTCGCCGCAACGTTCGCGCTCGCCGCCGCCGCCGCGCCTGCTCCGGCACGCGCGCAGTCCTCCGCGCCGGCCGCCGCGCCCATGGATTCCACGGCGCTTCCGCAGGTCGGACAGGCCGCACCCGACTTCTCGCTCGCTTCGACCGCGGGCGGCACGCAGAAGCTGGACAAGCTCAAGGGCCGGACGGTGGTGCTCTACTTCTACCCGAAGGACGAGACGCCGGGCTGCACCAAGGAGGCGTGTGATTTTCGCGACCACCGGGACGACCTCAAGCGCGCCGGGGTCGTCGTGCTCGGCGTCTCGATGGACGACCTCGCCTCGCACCGCCGCTTCCGCGCCAAAGAGAAGCTGACGTTTCCGCTCCTCGCCGACACCGACGGGCGGGTCTCGCGCGCCTACGGCGTCCTGCGCCAGCGCGAACGCGACGGCAAGTCCTTCACCTACATCGAGCGCACCACGTTCGTGATCGACAAGACCGGGCACATCGCCCGCGTCTGGCCCAGGGTGAGCGTCAGCGGCCACGTGGAGGACGTGCTCGCGTTCGTGCGCGGCTCCTGAGCCGGCCGGGCCCGGGAGACGCCGGCCCTCCCCGGACGCGACGACGTCGGCTGCAAGGCGGGCGAATCGGTGCTCGCGGAACCGCCGCGTCGAGAGGCGGCGCGGGCCCGGGTCCGCGGCGTTCGTCGCGAGCGGGGCCTTCGGGCCGTGGCGCTCCTGCACGCGCAGGGCCGCGGTACGACGCTCGCGCCGATCGCGGACCGCAGGTCGGGCGAGAGACGCAGCATGAACTACTCGTACCGCAGCGCCTCGATCGGGTCCAGACGGGAAGCGCGCACCGCCGGCAGGAGCCCGAAGACCACGCCGACCGCGGTGCAGAACAGCAGGCCGATCACCGCCCACTCGAGCGGCACGCGCGGGTCGAAGCGGGCAAACAGCGCGACCAGGTTGCCCAGAGCGAACCCGGCGAGCACCCCGACGACACCGCCCGCATTGCACAGCAGCACCGCCTCGAGCAGGAACTGCGCGCGGATGCCCGCGGGCCGCGCGCCGAGCGCCTTGCGCAGCCCGATCTCGCGCGTCCGCTCGGTGACCGCCACGAGCATGATGTTCATGATGCCGATGCCCGCCACGATCAGGGCGATGATGCCGATGACGAAGCCCGCGAGCTTCACCCCGAGGCTCATCTTGTTGAACTCGGTGATCAGGCTGGCGCTGTTGTAGAAGTCGAAGTTGTCGGGCTCGCCCGGCCGGACGCCGCGGCGGGCGCGCAGGATCTGCCGCGTCTGGTCGATGGCGTCGTCCATCTGTTCGGGGCTCTTCGCCCGCACCGTGATGTTGACCGAACGCGCCGTGCCCTGCCGGTCCACGAGCCCGTACACGTTCAGGAACGTGCTGACCGGAATCAGCAGGTAGCTGTCGAAACCGCCGCCGAAGGCCGACTTCTTCTCGTCGAACACGCCGATCACGCGGTACGGCCGGCGGTCCACGAACAGATCGCGCCCGATCGGGTCCACGAACGGAAACAGCTTCCGGGCGATCGCCGGTCCGATCACCACGACCCGGGCGCCGCTCCGCACGTCCAGCGGCGACAGGTTCCTGCCCTGTCCGACGAAGTGACTGTTGTTGGCCGAGTACTCGGGCGTGCCGCCGCACAACGACAGGTTCGGGTGGGTCCGCTCGCCGTGGTACTCGGCGGCGAACCCGAAGTCCCAGAGTTCGGCGCCGACCAGGTCCACCGCCGCCACGTTGCCGCGGATGGCGTCGGCGTCGGCGAGCGTGAGCGGTGGCCGGCGCATCGCGCGGCGCTGCTCGGCGTCCGTCACGAAGCCTCCCGCGGGCCACTTCTGGACCTGGAAGGTCTGCGCACCGAGCACGCTCATCTCGCGCTCCATCGCGGACTGGACCAGCGAGATCGCGGTCATGACGGCGATGATCGAAGCGACGCCGACGACGATGCCGATAAGCGTCAGCAGGCTGCGCAGCTTGTTCGCGAACAGCGCGCCGAGCGACATGGCCAGCAGATCCCGCGGATTCATCGCGCCGTCCCCTATTCGTAGCGGAGCGCTTCGACCGGATCGAGCCGCGCACCGCGCCAGGCCGGAGCGACGCCCGCGGCCACTCCGACCAGCACCGAGACGAGCACCGCGACGCCGACGATCGGCAGCGACAGGCTCGCCGGCATGAGCGTGGCGTTCAGCACCGCGGTGATCGCCGCGGCCAGCGCGATGCCGACCGCGCCACCGAGCAGGCAGATCGCGGCGGACTCGAGCAGGAACTGGGTGAGGATGCTGAGCCGGGTCGCGCCGATCGCCTGCCGGATGCCGATTTCGCGCGTCCGCTCGGTCACCGACACGAGCATGATGTTCATGACCCCGACCGCGCCCACGAACAGCGACAGGCTCGTGACCAGCAGCCCGACGAGCAGCACGATGCCCATGACGTTGTTGAAGGTGCCGACGAGGCTGTCCAGCTTGTTGACCGAGAAGTTGTCCCCTTCGGCGGGCCGCAGCCCGCGAACCTTCCGCATCTCGCCGATCAGTTCGTACTCGAAGTCGGCCATCTCCTCCTGGCGGGGCGCCTTGACCGCGATGTTGACGTCCACCAGCCCGCGGCGCGCCCCGAACACGCGCACGTGGGAGGTGATCGGGATGTAGACCTGCCGGTCGAAGTTGGGCCCGCCGAGGAAACCGCCACCCTGCTTCTCCATGACCCCGATGACGCGAAACTCGTGGGCGCCGATGCGCAGCTTGCGGTTCACCGGGTCGAGCCCCGCGAACAACGCGTCGCTCACGTCCCGGCCGATCACGCACACGTTCCGCTTGTACTCGACGTCGAAGGGCATCAGGAACCGGCCGCTCTCCGGCCGGGTCGTGGACACCAGCTGCCGGCGCTCGGTGGTGCCGATCACGAGCACGTCCTCGAGCGCGCGCGAGCCGTAGCGGACATCGGCGCGACGGGAGATCGAGGAACTCACCGCGGCCCGCCCGCGCAGCCGTGTCTCGAGCGCGCGCGCCTCGCGCAGGTCGATCGGCCGACGGTTGCGGTAGAGGAAGAAGTCGTTCATCACGACCCACGGCATGCGCGACACGTAGAGGACGTCGCTGCCGACCGCCGAGAAGCTCTCGCGGAACCGGTTCTGCAGTCCGTTGACCGCGGTCATCGTCGTGACGACCGCGACGATCCCGATGACGATCCCGAGCGTCGTGAGCGCTCCGCGCGCCTTGTTGGCCGCGAGGGCGGCGAGCGCGATGCGGAAGGACTCGCGAAGCAGGACGGGGAAGGGCATTCCGGCGTCGTTGCTAGCCGCGCGCCGGGTCGCCGGCGTCGGACTTGTCGGGCGACTTCTGGTTGTTGACGCGCACCACGGCGCCGTTTTCGAGATCCTTCGAGATCGCCCGATAGCTGCCGGTCACGACCTCCTCGCCTTCCTTGAGGCCGTCCAGGACTTCGATGCGGTCCTCGCTCTGGATTCCGGTCCTCACCTGCCGGGCCGCCGCCCTGCCGTTCTCGAGGCAGAAGACGACCTGGACGAAGCCGTCCTTGTCGGGCTTGTAGCGCGACTCGACGTCCTTGCGCCGCTCGCCCTTCTTCATCAGCTGGTCCACCGTCCGCAACGCGACGCACTGGATCGGCACGCTCAGGGCCTTCGGGTTCGTGTTCGTCACGATCTCGGCGGTCGCGGTCATCCCCGGGCGCAGCGTCCGCGGCGGATCCTGGATCGCGATCTTGATCTCGAAATCCGTCTTCTGCTCCGACGTGCCCTCGGCCGTCGCGTTGGCGCTGCTGCTGATCTCCGAGACGGCGCCCTTCAGCGGTTGCGAGAGCAGCGCGTCGGCCTCGATCCCGGCCGCCTGCCCCTTGCGGATCGCGACGATGTCGTTCTCGTCCACGTCCACCTGCGCTTCCATCTCCGAGAGATCGGCGATGACGAGGATCACGTCCGCCTGGAACTGCGACCCGAGCGCGATCTCGCCGGCCTCCTTGTTGAGGACGCTCACGGTGCCGGCCATGGGCGCGTAGATCGTCGTCTTGGACAGATCGTCGCGGGCCTGCTTGAGCGCGGCCCGGGCCTGGGCGACCTGCTCGAGCGCCGACTTCCAGCGCGCCTCCTCGACCTGGGCCGCCGTGCGCCGCGCGTCGTGGTCGGACTCGGACTCGAGCTGACGCGCCATGAGTTCCTTCGAGCGCTCGAATTCCTTTTGCGCGCGGTCCCGGTTCTCGCGCACCAGCGTGGCGTTCGCCTGCGCCGAGCGCACCGTCGCCTCGGCGCTCTCGACGGCGGCCAGGTAGCGCTCGCGGTCGAGCTCGACGAGAAACGCGCCCTTGTCCACCCACTGGCCCTCGACGACCCCCAGGCGCTTGATCTTCGCGCTCACGTCGGCGCTGATCTTGACCTGGGTCTTCGGCTGGATGCGGCCGGTGGCGGTGACCCGCTGGACGATCTCGCGCCGCTCCACCTTCGCGGTCTGGACCTCGAGTCCCTTCGGGCCGCGGCTCTTCGCCGCGACGCCGAGGACCAGGATCGTCACCGCGACAAAGGCGGCGGCCCCCCAGAGAAGCCTGCTCTTCCTCTTCATTCGACACGTGCTCCGGGCTCGGGGTGGAACCGCAATGGCCGGCGCCGGCCGGCGCCGGCCCGCAGTACGTGGCCGGAGACACAAAAGTTACGCGGGCCGTGTGCTCGGGGGCTCCGCCGGCGCCGGGCGCCCGCGCGCCGCACTCGCGCCCTTCCGCGCCGGCCGCTTCGCGGGTACCTTCGCGGCGCCATGCCGCCATCCGAAGCGAATCCGCCCGCGCCCGCATGGACACCGCTCGCCCCGCGCGAGCGCCGCGTCCTCGGCGTGCTGATCGAGAAGGCCAAGACCACGCCCGCCGGCTACCCCATGTCGGTGAACGCGATCGTCGCCGGATGCAACCAGAAGAACAATCGTGATCCCGTGACCGACTACGACGAGCTGGCCGTCGAACAGGCACTCGACCGGCTGCGGACGCTGAAGGCCGTGAGCGAGATGGACTGGCTGGGGCGGGTGTCCAAGTACCGGCACCACGCCTACGAGTGGCTGGGCGTGGACCGGGCCGAGGCGGCGGTCCTGGCGGAACTGCTGCTGCGCGGCGCGCAGGCCATGGGCGAGCTGCGGGGCCGGGCCGCGCGCATGGAACCCATCGAGGATCTCGCGGCCCTGCGCCCCATCGCGCAGGCGCTGCTGGATCGCGGGCTCATGATCGAGCTCACGCCGCCCGGGCGCGGGCAGATCGTGAGCCACAACCTCTACCCGCCGGACGAACTGGCGGAGCTGCGGGGGCGCTACGCGGGAGGAGCCGCGGATTCCACGGCCCCGGCGCCCGCCCACCCCGTCGCGCACGCGGCCGCCGCAACCACGCCCGACGGCGGGCCGGTCACGTCGGCCGACACGCTCGCGGCCGAGGTCGCCGCCCTGCGGGCCGAAGTCACCGGCCTGCGGGCGAAAGTCGCCGAGATCGAGGCGGCGGTCCGCTCGTTCACCCGCTGAGCGGCTCCGGCGGCCGGCCGTCGGGTGCGCCGATCGAGCGCCAGGCCGCCCCGTCGCCCCGTCAGCGGTAGCGGACCTTGAGTTCTCCCCACGTCCCGGGACGCACCGGCGTCTGGCAGTACGAGACCGGTGTCGGCGCGGTGCGAATGCCGTGGCTATTGTTCTGTGAGCAATAGGGAGGAATCATGTCGCAGCCCTTCGCGGTGCCGGAATAGGTGATCGAGATCGTGGTCACCACGAAGTAGGAGTCGCTCGAGCGCGTGCCGGAGATCGTGTACGTGTAGTTCGCCACGCAGTCCGGCATCAGCTCGCTGCTTCCGGTGCAGGTCACGTTCACGGAATTGGCGTCCGCGGTTCCCGAGCAGTCCCAGACCACCGGATTCTCGTCGTCGCCAATCACTTGTGTGCCCGGGCAGAGCGTGTCGGGTTCGGTGTCCACGCTCTGAAAGTTGCCGAGGCAGTCGTAGGTCGAATCCGTCACATCCCAGATCCCGCCCCACTCGGGCGGAATGGTGATGGAAGCAGCCACGTGCGCGGTCCCGAAGATTCGCGTGAGCCCGATGTTCTTCTGCCCCGCGGAAGCCATGGCAGGAAGGAGCGCGGAAGCGCACAACACGAGGAAGAGAGTCGCGATTTGTTTCATGCGGCACCTCCGGGGACGGACCGGGCCGGCGCTGGAGCGCGGCCGGGGGGTTCGAGCGGGGGAATTGGCCGGCAGACTAGCCGTACACCACCTTGAACGCCAGATATCCCGCGCGGGCACATGCGGGTTCGGCGAAAATCGCCTCCCGATCGCGTCAGGGAGCTTGCCGGCACCCCCACGGAGGGCTTTTTCCCGGCCGGCGGAATGCCCGGCGGCGGGTTCCTGTTCCGGCTGATTTCCGCGCCCCGGGCTTCGGGCGCGTGCCGTCCCGCGCCCTGTTGGCGGCGCGGCCGCGTCGTCGCCGCGCCGCGACGGAACCCTCAGCCCGAGCGCAGGGCGCGCCGCCAGCTGCCCGGCGAACTCCCCGCCATGCGCTTGAACGCGCGCGAGAAGGCCGCCTCGTTCTCGTAGCCGACCTCGAGGGCGATCTCGATCAGCTTGGAATCGGTGTCCCGCAGAAGTGCCGCGGCGAGTTGCATGCGCCACTGAGCCAGATACTGCATCGGCGGCTGGCCGATGAAGTGGACGAATCGTTCGTGCAGGCTCGAGCGCGAGAGCCCGGCCTGCTCCCCGAGGGACTCGAGCGTCCAGGCCTCGGCGGGACGCGAGTGCAGCAACGACAGCGCCCGGCCGACCGCGGGGTCGCGCAGGCCGGCAAGCCAGCCGGTCTGCTCCGATGGGAGCGCATCGAGGTGGCGCCTCAGGACCTCGACGAACATCATCTCGCTCATCCGCTCGAGCACCGCCTCGCCCCCGGGGCGGCGCCGGCCCGACTCGTCGGCGGCCGTGCGCAGGAAGCCCGCGATCCACGAGGCGTCCCCCAGGGCGGCGCCGGGCACGTGCAGCACCCGCGGCAGCGAGGCGAGTAGCGGATTGAACGGCCGGGCGTCGAAGCCGAGGAAGCCGCACACGACCGTGGTGCCGCCCGAGGCGGCCTCCTCGCGCCTCGGCGTCACGACGCCGGCGTCGTCCACCCGCAGACCGAACGGCAGCTGCAGCGGCCGCGGCGTAAAGAACAGGCTGCGGTCCATCTGTCCGGCGCGCATGCCGGGCGCGCTCGACAGCGTGTGCGCTTCGCCCTGCGGGAAGAGCACCACGTCGCCGGCCTCCAGCCGCACCGGTGGCTCGCCGAGCACCGCGGCCCAGCATGAGCCGCGCACGATGCCGTGGAACTCGATCATGTGCCCGGCGCCGGGCATGATCGCCGCGATGATCTCGCGCGCGGGCGGGGCCTCGGCGACCCAGCGCTCGTCCGCTTCGATGTGGTAGAAGACCGCGCCCCGCAGTCGCACGGCGCGGAGCAGGTCGGACAGCGTGTCACCGCTCATGGACGTTCCCCCGCGCCTCCGGCCGGCGTCGCGCGGACCCGCTCCCGCTCGCACCCGGACGGTCGGCAATATCTTCCCGACGCCGGGCAATGCGTCAAGGTCCTGCGACCGGCATCCTGCTCCGCGTGGGAATGACCCCACTTCCAAACCACGAGGAGCACACCATGTCAGCGAACGTCTCATCCGCGGCTTCCCCGCTGGAAGCCATCAAGTCCCGCCAGCAGATCACCTGGTCGTCCGGTGACTACGGCCGGATCGGCGTCCAGCTCACGCTCGTCGGCGAGTCGCTGTGCGAGGCGGTGGACCTGAGCGCCAACGACCGCGTGCTCGACGTCGCCGCCGGCAACGGAAACGCCTCCCTCGCGGCCGCGCGCCGCTACGCCGACGTCACCTCGACCGACTACGTGCCCGAACTGCTCGCGCAGGGCGCGAAGCGCGCGGAGGCCGACGGGCTGGCCCTGCGCACGCGCGTCGCCGACGTCGAGAACCTGCCGTTCGCCGACGGTGAGTTCGACGTGGTGCTCTCGACCTTCGGGGTCATGTTCGCGCCGGACCAGGAGCGTGCCGCGGCCGGGATGCTGCGGGTGACGCGCCCCGGCGGGCGCATCGGGCTCGCGAACTGGACGCCGGAAGGGTTCGTCGGCGAGCTGTTCCGGCTGGTCGGCGGTTTCGTTCCGCCGCCGGCCGGCCTGCGTCCGGCGGCCGCGTGGGGCACGGAACCGCGCCTGGTCGAGCTGTTCGGTCCGCAGGCGGCCGGTCTGCGGGCGCACCGCCGGCACCACGTGTTCCGCTACCGCTCGGCCGAACACTGGGTGGACGAGTTCCGCCGCTACTACGGACCGGTGCACAAGGCTTTCGCCGCGCTGGACGAGGCCGGGCAGAAGGCGCTTCACGCCGCGCTCATCGAGCTGCTCCAGCGGCGCAACCGCGGCGGCGCGGCTTCGCTGATCGTGCCGGGCGAGTACCTCGAGGTCGTGATCACGCGGGCCTGACCGGAGGGAACGACGGGCGCGCCCCTTCGCGGGGCGCGCCCGTCTCGGCAGGTCCGTCCGGCCTCAGCGCGCCGTGAGGCCACCGGCCAGTCCCAGGGCGAGCGAAGTCAGGAGCGCGAGCAGGGAAACCACCGCCGCGACGCGCGTGGTCGTTCCCGGCGGCCTGCCGCCCAGCCTCGGGTCGAGCGGCAGCAGCACCCCGAGCAGCGCCCCGCAGGCGAGTCCCGCCGCGTGCGCGACGTTGTCGGTTCCCGGCTTCGCGTAGCCGGCGGCGAAACCGGGCGCGAGCAGGAAGAGCAGCGCCGCCGTCAGCGCCCGCGCACGCGTGGGCGCGAGGCGCGCGCGCAGCCTCACCGTCGCGACCAGCAGTGCGCCGCCGAGCGCGAAGATCGCGCCCGAGCCCCCGACGCTGAGGCTCGCGCCTCCGCGCGTGTCCCGCCACAGCAGGCTCGCGAACGAGGCGACGGCGCCTCCCAGGGCGTAGACGCTCCAGAAGCGGGTGCGAGTGAAGATTCGCTCGACCGCCGGGCCGACCACGAGCAGGCTGATCGAGTTGAAGAACACGTGCGCCGCGCCCGCGTGCAGGAACGTCGAGGCCAGCAGGCGCCAGGCGTTCTCGCGCCACGGCAGCATCGTCGCGTTCGCTCCCCAGGCGAGCAGGCCGCGCGGATCGGCCAGTGCGCCGCGCGCACCGACCAGCAGGAACATCACGCCCCACGAAAGGAGCAGCAGCAGCGTGCCCCACGGCCGGACCCCGCCGACGGCGGACCACAGGTCCACCGGGCGCTCTTCGTTCGGGTCCGGCGGGACGTAGCCGAGCGCGGCGAGCTCGGCCGCTTCGTCGTCGTCGGCGCGGCCGTCGGCCGGCAGGTCCGCCGGTTCGGAGGGGTCGTGTTCCATTCACGCAGGGTGCGCGGCCGGCACCCGGAGGCGCAAGCGGAGCCCCTACCTCGAGTCGGGGGAGCCGAGGCGCGCGAGCACGCCATAATGGTCCGAGGCCCAGACACTGTCGGGGCCGCAGTCGCGGAACAGGATCTCGGCCTCGCGCGGCACGAGCCGGCCACGGCGCGGCACGAACACGTGGTCTATGGCGCGCGCGGCGCCGCCATCGAACCGCGGATTCATGGTCGCGGCCTGCTCTCCCCGGACCCGCGGGTGGGTCGCCGCGAACGCGTCGAGCCAGTCGCGCTCGAGCGGCCGCATCTCGGGGCTGCCGAGCTCGCAGTTGAAGTCGCCCGCCAGCACCGCGGGACCGTCGCCGCGCGTCGAGTCCACGTAGGCGAGCAGGTCGCGGATCTGCTCGGCGCGGATTGCGCCGCCTTCAGGCGTGTGGTGCAGGTGCGTGTCGTACACATCCAGCGCGCGCCCGCGCACGTCCACGCGAACGTGCGCGACGACGCGCCAGTCGTTCAGCGGCAGCAGGAACTTCCCTCCGTCCGCGAGCAGCGGATGGCGCGTGAGGATGGCGTTCCCGTAGCGCTTGGGCCGCTCCTCGCCGTCCACCGAAACGAACCGGTACGCGCAACCCAGGCTGTCGGCGATCGTCGCGGCCTGATTGGGCAGGACCGGGTTCTGCAGGACTTCCTGCAGGCAGATCACGTCCGGATCGAGCGCGCGCAGCCCTGCGACGATGCGCGCCAGGCGCGCCGGCCAGTCGTGCGCGTCGTGCCACAGGTTGAGCGACACGACGGTGATGTCGTCCGTCCGCGGGGTCGAGGCGCGCGGCTGGGCGGCCGCCGGGGAAGCCGGCCATGTGGCGGTCCAGCCCGCGCACAGCAGCGCCGCGAGGCGGCCCGCCGCCGGGTGTTGTTTCATCGCCATCCTTTCCTCCGGTCCGGCCGGGGCTCCGGTCGCGGCCGCGGCAGGCCGCATCCTACCGGATGGCTCCCCGCCCGCGACGCGTGCGCCCCGGCGGCGGCGGGCCGGCGGTCCGCGCGGAATCCATCCGGCGCGCCGCCGGGCCGCGGCCGCGGCCGACCCGCTCGAAGCCGCCGCAAGTGAGGAGCGATTCACATGCCACGCTTCACGGCTCGCGGATCGGCCTCACCGCAAGCCCCTCCCTCCGGACGGGTCCGATGGGCCGCCACGCTCGACGGACCACCGTCGCTGGAAGCAGCTTGCCCACCACCCCGCGCACGCCCTATTGTGAACCATCGTTCACATGCGAGGAGACATGAGGCGAGTTCGCAGAAGCGGCGAGGAACGACGCGACCAGATCGCCCGGGCGGCGCTCGGGATCGTCCACGAGCAGGGAACGGGGGCGCTGAGCATCGCCTCGGTGGCCCATCGCGTCGGCGTCGCGCCCTCGGCCCTGTACCGGCATTTCCCCGACAAGGACGCGATGCTCGAGCACATGATCGCGCGCCTCGGCTCCGGCGTGCGCGCCAATCTCGAGCGGGCGACGGCCGAATCGAAGGCCGACGCGCTCGCGGCGCTCGGAGCGCTGCTCACGCGCCACGTCGCGTTCCTGCTCGAGAACCGCGGCTTCCCCCTGCTCCTCTTTTCCGATCTCGTCCTGCAGCATGCCGGGCGTCGCTCGACGATGCTCGCGACGCTCGACCATTTTCGCGACACCATCACCGGGCTCGTGCGCGAGGGCCAGCGGCAGGGCGCCGTGCGGCGGGACGCCGATCCGGAGGCGGCGGCGTTCGTCTTCCTCGGTCTGTTCATGCCGGCCGGGGTCCACTGGCATCTGGCCGGCGGCCGCACGGATCTCACCGGCACCGTCCGCCGGGCGTGGTCCATCTATCTGGCCGGCATCCGGGCCCCGCGCAAGCCGGCCGCCCGCCGCCACGCCGCGCGCCGCCCGCGGCCGCAAAGGCGATCCGCGTGATCCCCCGCCGCGGACCATGGCTGGCCGCGCTGCTCGTGCTCGCCGTCCTCCTGGCGATCGGGTTCGCGATCCTGCGTGGCCGCGGCGGCGCCGGGCCCCTGGTCGCCACGGGAACCGTCGAGGCGACCGACGCGGCGCTCGGCTTCACCGTGCCGGGTCGGCTCGAGGGCCTGCGCGTGAACGAGGGAGACACGGTCGCCGCGCAGGAGCCGATCGCCTGGCTGGACCGCTCCGAGACGCGTGGGCGGCGCGACCAGGCCGCGGCCCAGGTGGCGGCCGCGACCGCCCAGTTGCGCGAGCTCGAGCGCGGCTCGCGTCCCGAGGAGATCGCCACCGCACGCGCGGCCGCGCAGGCGGCGGCCGACCGGTTCGCGGAGGCCGAACGGGACGAGCGTCGCCTGCGCGAGCTGCGCCAGCGGCTGGTCGTGAGTCAGCAGGACCTCGACCGTGCCACGACCGCGCTCGAACTCGCGCGCAGCGCGAAGGTGCAGGCCGACGAGCAGCGCCGGCTCGTGGAGCTCGGGCCACGGCGCGAGAGGATCGCGGCCGCCCGCGCCTCGCTGGCGGCCGCTCGGGCGACGCTGCGCGCGCTGGATGCGACGCTCGCCCAGATGGAGGTGCGCGCCCCGTTTCCCGGCACGATCAGCGTCCGTCACCACGTGCCGGGCGAGGTGCTGGCCGCCGGCGCTCCGGTCGTCACGCTGCTGCACCGCGACGATCGCTGGGTGCGCATCTACGTCCCCGAGGACCGGATCGGCGCCGTGCGCCTCGGGCAGCCGGCCCGCATCACCTCCGACTCGTTCCGCGCCCGCCGCTACGCGGGCCGCGTGATCGCGATCGCTTCCGAAGCGGAGTTCACGCCCCGGACGGTCCAGACACGCGAGGAGCGCGTGAAGCTGGTGTACGCGGTCAAGGTCCGCATCACCGGCGATCCCGCCCACGACCTCAAACCCGGCATGCCGGCCGACGTGACGCTCGAGGGAGTGGCCCGGTGACGGGGGATGCCGCGATCTCGATCCGCGGCCTCGCGCGCCGGTTCGGAGCACTGACCGCCGTGGACGAACTGACGTTCGACGTCCGCCCGGGCGAGTTGTTCGGGCTCGTCGGACCCGACGGCGCGGGCAAGACGACGACGCTGCGCATGCTCGCGGGGGTTCTGCCGCCGAGCGCCGGCGACGCGCTCGTCTTCGGGGCGAGCGTCGCGCGCGAGAGCGAGCGCGTGAAGCGCGACCTCGCGTACATGTCCCAGCGCTTCGGACTCTACGGCGACCTCACGGTGCGCGAGAACCTCGACTTCTACGCCGACCTCTACGAGGTGCCGCCGTCGGAGCGCGCCGCGCGGCTCGAACGACTGTGGCGATTCTCCAACCTGGAGCCGTTCGCGAATCGCCTGGCGGGACAGCTCTCCGGCGGCATGAAGCAGAAGCTGGGGCTTTCCTGCGCGCTGGTGCACGAACCGCGCGTGCTGCTGCTCGACGAGCCCACGTTCGGCGTGGATCCCGTTTCGCGCCGCGACCTGTGGATGATCGTCCACGAAATGGTCGCGCGCGGCGTCACCGCCGTCGTCAGCACCGCCTACCTGGACGAGGCCGAGCGCTTCGACCGCCTCGCGCTGCTGAACCGCGGGCGCGTCGTGGCGCTGGACGCCCCCGAAGCGCTGCAGAGGACCCTGACGGGACGGCTGTTCGGCTTCCGCGCCGAGCCCCTTCGGGTCGCGCGTGCGGCCGCCGAGGCCGTTTCCGGCGTGCGCCGGGCGGCGGTGTTCGGCGACTGGCTGCACGTCACGGCCGCCGGCGATGCGCCCGCGCGCGTCCAGGCCGCGCTGCTCGCCGCCGGCTGCGAGGTGAGCGAGCACCGTCCGATCGAGCCTACGCTGGAGGACGTCTTCCTGGACCGCGTCGCCGGGGCCGAGGTCTCGGGCACACCGTCGTGAGTTCGGCCCCGGCCACCGCCGCCCCTCTCGTCGAGGTCGAACACCTCCGCCGGGATTTCGGCGCGTTCCGGGCCGTGGACGACGTCACGCTGTCGGTGGATCGCGGCGAGATCTTCGGCTTCCTCGGACCCAACGGCGCCGGCAAGACCACGACGATCCGCATGCTGTGCGGGCTGCTTCGCCCCAGCGCCGGGCGCGGCACCGTCGCGGGTCACGACCTGCTCACCGGAACCGAGCGGATCAAGCGCAACGTCGGCTACATGTCGCAGTCGTTCTCGCTCTACGCCGAGCTGACGGTGGACCAGAACATCGAGTTCTTCGCCGCCCTGAACGGCGTGCCCCGGGCGGAACGCGCGGCGCGTCGCGACTGGGTGCTGGCGATGTCCGGCCTCGCCGGACATCGCGACCAGCGGACGTCGGACCTTCCGCTGGGCTGGAAGCAGCGACTCGCGCTCGGCACCGCCGTGCTCCATCGCCCGCTCATGCTGCTGCTCGACGAGCCCACCTCGGGCGTGGATCCGATCTCCCGGCGCACGTTCTGGGATCTGATCCAGGACCTCGCGGCCGCGGGAACGACGGTGCTCGTCAGCACGCACTACATGCAGGAGGCCGAGTATTGCGGCCGCCTCGCGCTCATGAATCGCGGCCGGCTCATCGCGCTCGGCCGGCCCGCGGAGCTCAGGCGCGGGCTGCGCGAACCCGTCGTCGAGGTGCGGGTGACGAACGGCCCCGAGGTCGTCGCCGCCCTGCGGGGCGCGCCCGGGGTGCGGTCCGCCGGGCTGTTCGGCCGCGCCGTGCACCTGACGCTCAGCGGCGAGGACGCCCTGCCCGGAATCCAGGAACGCCTCGCGGCGCGCGGCGTCCCGCGGGGTTCGCTTCGCCGGATCGAACCGACGCTCGAGCACGTGTTCCTCTCCGCCGTCCAGGCCTCGGGCGGGGTCGTGGATGGCTGAGCGCGCTCCTGCTTCCGCCGCGGCTTCCGCGCCGGCCCGCGCGACCTTCCGCTTCTCGCGCACGCGATGCGGCGCGATCGCGCGCAAGGAGTGGCTCCAGCTTCGCCGCGATCCGCGCAGCCTGCTGCTGGCGTTCGCGATGCCGGTGGCCCTGCTGGTGCTGTTCGGCTACGCGATCACGTGGGACGTGCGCGACCTCGCGATGGTCGTCGTGGACCAGGATCAGACCGCCCGCAGCCGCGCGCTGGTGGACGCGTTCACGTCCTCGGGATACTTCCGACAGGTCGGCCGACTCGCCAGCGCCACCGAACTCGCGGGCGAGTTCGAGCGCGGTCGCGCTCGCGTCGCCGTCGTCCTGCCACCCGGCTTCGCGGCCGGACTCGGCGCCCCACGGCCCTCCCCCCTGCAGGTGATCGTGGACGGCTCCGACGCCAACACCGCCACCATCGCACTCGGCTACGTGCGCGCCGTCGTGCAGAACTGGGCCGGCCGCGAGGGGCTGCCCGGCGCGGCCACGCCGCCCGCCGCCAGCGTCCGCAGCCGCGTCTGGTACAACGAGGAGCTGGCGAGCCGGAACATGATCGTGCCCGGGCTGATCGCGGTCATCATGTCCATCATCGCCGCGATGCTGACGTCGCTGACCATCGCCCGGGAATGGGAGCGGGGAACGATGGAGCAGTTGGTGGCGACGCCGGTCTCGCGGTTCGAGGTCGTGGGCGGCAAGCTCCTGCCCTACGTCGCCATCGGCATGGTGGACCTGGTCGTCACCTCGACCCTCGGCGTGGCCCTGTTCGGCGTGCCGTTTCGTGGCGACGTCGTGCTCCTGCTGGGGCTTTCGCTCCTGTTCCTGATCGGGGCGCTCGGCCTGGGACTGTTCGTCTCGGCGGTGGCCCGCTCGCAGGTGCTCGCGACGCAGACGGCCATGGCGGTCACCTTCCTGCCGGCGTTCCTGCTCTCGGGGTTCATGTTCGCCATCGACGTCATGCCGCGTCCTCTGCAGGCGGTCAGCCTGCTCGTTCCGGCCCGCTACTTCCTGGTCGTCACCCGGGGCCTGTTCCTCAAGGGCGTCGGCGTCGCGGTCCTGTGGCCGCAGGCGCTGTTCATGCTGCTGTTCGCGCTCGCCGGCGTCGGCCTCGCCGTGCACGCGTTCCGCAAGGAACTGCAGCGGTGAACCGCGCGGGGTTCGAGCGTGCGCTCGCGCTGGCGCGCAAGGAGCTGATCGCCCTGCGCGGCGATCCGAAGCTTCTGCGGCTGGTGCTGGTCGCGCCGATCCTGCAGGTGCTGGTCCTCGGTTACGCCGTCTCGACGGACGTGCGCGACACGCGCATGTTCGTGGTGGACCACGACCGCACCGCAGCGTCGCGCGCGCTGGTCGAGAGCATGACTTCGTCCGGATACTTCCGCGTCGCCGGGCGCTCGGACCGTCCGGAAGACCTGGTGGCGGCGCTCGACCACGGCCGCGCGGTGGTCGGACTCCAGGTTTCGCCCGGCTTCGCCGCGGCCCTGAATCGCCCCGGCGGCGCGACCGTGCAGCTTCTGGTGGACGGAACGAATTCGAACATCGCCACCGTCGCGCTCGGCTACGCCGAGCAGATCGTGCGCCGCTATGGCCTCACGCGGGCCCCGACCCTGCGCCCGCCACCGGTGGACCTTCGCGAGCGGGCCTGGTACAACCCCGCGCTGCTCTCGCGGGTCTTCAACGTTCCGGCCGTCCTCGGCTCGATCCTGCTGCTGGTGTGCCTGCTGCTGACCGCGCTGGCGGTCGTGCGCGAGCGGGAGATCGGCACGCTCGAGCAGCTCATGGTGAGCCCGATCACGCCCGCGGAACTGATCGTCGGCAAGACGTTGCCTTTCGCCGGCGTCGCCCTGCTCGACATGGCGCTCATCACGGGCATCGCGCTGTTGTGGTTTCGCGTGCCCTTCACCGGGAACTTCCTGCTCCTGCTGCTGGCGACGATGCTGTTCCTGCTGTCGGCGCTCGGGCTCGGATTGCTGGTCTCGACCGTCGCGAACACGCAGCAGGAGGCCTTCCTCTCGACCTTCATGCTCTTCATGCCGCTGATGCTGCTGTCGGGGTTCATGTTCCCGATCTCGAGCATGCCCGCGGGCTTTCAGTGGCTGACGTGGCTGAACCCGCTGCGCCACTACCTCGAAATCGTGCGGGCGGTGTTCCTCAAAGCCGCCGGCTTCGAGGCGCTGTGGCGGCCGTTCGCGGCGCTGGCGCTGCTCGGAAGCGCCGTCGTCTCCCTCGCCGCCTCGCGCTTCCGCAAGACGGTCGCCTGAACCGCGACCCTGCGGGGCGGCGGACTTCGCGCGGGCGCCCGGTCAGTTCAACCAGGTGAGCCGGCGCGTCAGCGCGAGGCCGCCGGAGCTGAGGCGTACGAAGTAAATGCCGTTCGACACGGTGCGCCCTGCGTCGTCGCGGCCCGACCAGACGACCGCGTGGGAACCGGCGGCAAGACGGCCCGAAGCGAGCGTCGTCACGCGGTGTCCCTGAATGTCGAACACCTCGAGGCTCGCTTCCTGCGTCGCGGGCAGGTCGAACGTCAGGTTCGCTCCGGACCGTGCGGGATTCGGGTACGCGGGTGAAAGACGCACGGCCAGCGGCCCGGCGGGCGGCTCCACGCCGGTCACCGAGTTCGAGTCCCAGATCGCGGCGACGAACTCCGGATGATCGATGAACGGATTGCGGTTGCCCTGCAGGACGTAGACCGCGCCGTTGCGCATGCGTTCCTTCCAGCTCACCGGATCGTTCGCGGCCCAGTCGAGATACTGGGCCACCGCCCACGGCTTCATCTCGGCGCCGTCGAACGAATCGCTGCCCGGCCAGCCGGCATCCTCGCCCAGGTAGCGGGTCGCCATGTAGAACTGGCTGCGGACGAGGTCGCCCTTGAAGGGGTCGATCGGCTCGAACACGGTTCCCGTGAAGCCCGGTGAGGCGCTCGGTCCGAGCTTGCTGCCGTTCCACGAGGTCGTGGTCGGCACCGCGACGGCGCCGTAGGCGTAGTTGGCGCGATAGCCGTTCACCTTCGCGTCCGTCGGGTAGAGGTGGAAGATGTCCGAGTACATGGGCGAGGCGCCGCCGAACCACGACTGCGGGAACGAGTGCTCCCGGTTGTACCCGAGCCCTTCGGTCGCGCCCTGACCCGTCTGGCCGATGGCGTATTCGTAGGGGGGCGTGCCGCCGGGAATGTCGGAATAGACGTCCCAGATCTTGCCGTTCCACTTGACGTCGGTCGTCGCGAACGCCGTCAGCACGTACGAGTAGCTGCGCACCGTGTGGTTCTTGATCCGCTCGTGCAGCGCCCAGCGCAGGGCCGAGCCCTTCAGTCCGACGATGCCGTCGTAGTAGCCGGCCGGAATGCGCACGTCCACGTAGTTGAACGCGCAGGTCGCGCCGAAGGCGGTCGAGCCGCCGAGGTCGGCGACTCCGCTGACGGTCAGCGTGCGCGAGCCGGCGGGCAGGTTGCGCACCGTGATCGTGACCCACGAGGTGTTCGCTCCGTCGCGCGCGGCGTTCACGGCCACGAGCCCGTCCACCACGTAGTTCGCGGGGGCCTCGGCGCTCGTCTCCTCGACCGGCTCGCTGAAGATGACGAGCAGGGTCGAGTCGCTCATCTCGCCCACCGACAGCACCGCGGGCGGCGAGCCGCCGGCGCCGGGAATCGCGTAGCTGGCGGTCGGCGACTGCGAGGTCGCGCTCGCGCCGACCGCCGTGACGCGGTAGTGGACCGTCGCGCCGGCCGCCTGTCCGGGAATCGGCGAGTCGCCCGCGTAGGTGCTGTCCGCGACCAGCGACATCGCGATGTGATTCGTCAGCGAGCCGGCCGAAGGTCCCCAGTCGAGCGTCACCGAGGCGATCGCGCCGCTCGTGTCCACGACGCTGGCGTTGACGCTGACGGGATCGTTCGCGGCCGGCGAGGCGGGGAAGATCACGACGTTCGAGATGACCGGGCCGCCGGGCGGGGGCGTGGATCCGTTGTGGGTCCCCGGTGTCGCGTCGGTGGCCAGGTTGACGGCCGAGTAGGTCCACTCCGAAGCGACATACGACGGCGAACCGGTGGTCACCGAAGCGTTGCGGACGAGATGGCCGTCGGTGAACACCGCGCCGGGGTTGCCGATCAGGTCCACGACGACGCTGCCCGGCGAAATCAGCTTCGCCCCGTCGTTCGAACCGCCGTTCCAGTTGTAGGCGCCGACCTGCGACGTGTACGTGTTCCAGATCGGGTTCTGGAAGTTGACGACGAACGGGACGGACGTCGAAGTGTGCCCGCAGACGCGGGCCTGCCCGGCGGGCAGCGTTCCCGAGAGCGGCCAGGTGCAGGCGTCCACGCCGTTGGCGATGGCGACGACCGACCAGCCGGTCAGGTCCATGGACCCCGGGCCGGTGTTGTAGATCTCGATGAAGCGGTCGGTCTGGTAGCCGACCTTGGGATCGCACAGTTCGGAAAGGATCAGGTCCGCTTTCGCGGGCGCGGCGCCGAGAATGAGCGCGGAAAGCGCGGCGAGGGCAAGAGCACGGGTGGGACGCAGGGCCGGGGCTTCCTTTCTCGAATCGGGGGACGGGTCCGCCGCCTGCGGACTCTCGAGTTGGCCGAAGATTGTGGGCCCTCGGCCCCGATCGCACAAGCCCGCAACGTGCCGGCGACGGTCCGCGGACACGGCGGCCCGACCGGCCGGGCTTCGCTCCCGCCCGGCGCCCAACGTACAATCGTCGCGCTCCGCCGCCGTGAGCGGCACCGCCTCCACCCGCTCCCCGGGTTCCCCCATGCGACCACGATTCCTCGCGTTCCTGCTGCTGGCCGCGGCGCTGCCGGCCCTCGCGGCCGGCCCCGACAGGGCCGGCGCCGCGCCGCTCGCCGGGCGCGACGTCCGCGACGACGTCTTCTACCAGTTCATGCCCATCGCCTGGCGCGATTCGGACAACGACGCCTCGCGCTTCGGCGACTTCGGCGGCATGACCGCCAGCCTGCCGTACCTGAAGTCGCTCGGCGTGACCGCGGTGTGGATGAACCCGATCTTCGCTTCGCCCGCCTACCACGGCTACCAGCACATGCCGGCGAACCTGCTCAACCCGTGGTTCGGCACCGAGCCGCAGTTCCTCTCGTTCGTCTCGGCCGCGCACGCCGAGAGCGTCAAGGTGCTGCTCGATTTCGTCGCCTATCACGTGTCGCAGAACAGCACGTATTTCCAGGACTCGCACCTGAACCCCGCCTCGCCGTACACGGGCTACCTCGCCTACACGAACGGCTCCAACTCGACCTTCGACGGGGGCTCGTTCACGACCTGGAACGGCTCGACGGTCGGCTTCATCAAGTGGCGACTCGACAACCCGGCGGTCACGGCGCTGATCGACGGCTGGTGCCAGCACTGGATGGATCCGAACGGCGACGGCAATCCGGCCGACGGCATCGACGGCTGGCGACTCGATCACGTGCTCGCGAACGAGGGCTGGGGCTACACCACCGCGTGGTGGCAGCAGTGGAAGGACTCGCTCCTGGCGAAGAACCCGTCGGCCTTCACGGTCATCGAGCAGGCCGACTGGGGATCGTACGGCGGCGAACTGCTGGCGGGGCACGACGCGGCGTTCACGATTCCCTTCATGTTCGCCTCGCGCGCGGCGCTTTCGTCCGAGTCGGCCTCGGGCCTTTACGCCTCGATGCGGGCCACCCTCGCCTCGCTGCCGGCGGGCAGGACCTACGTCGCCGTGGTCGGCAACCACGACGTGAACCGGCTCGCCTCGAGCACCGGCGACGTCGCGGGGCGCAACCGGGTGGCGGCCGCGATCCTCATGACGCAGCCGTTCCCGCCGTGCATCTACTACGGCGACGAGCTGGGCATGCGCGGGTCCAAGGGCAACTGGGGCACGGACGCCGTGGACATCCCGTTCCGCGAACCGTTCAAATGGAACGCCGTCGCCGGCCCGCCGATGTCGAACTACTTCGTGCTCAACTCGAGCGCCTACAACGCGCGCGCCGAGCGCGACAACGACGGCCGCTCGGTGCAGGAGCAGACCGGCGTCCCCGGTTCACTCCTCGAGACCTACCGGGGGCTGATCGCGCTGCGCCGGGATCACGTCGCCCTCCGGCGCGGGGGCTACGCGGAGGTCCCGAGCACCAGCCAGGCCGTGTGGTCCTTCGTGCGCCAGACCGGCGGCGAGACGCTGCTCGTCGCCATCAACCTCGCCGGCTCGGCGCAGGCGATGACGCTCGATCTCTCGGGCTTCGAGCTGCCCGGCGGCTCGTCGCCCGTGCGCGACATCGCCAGCGGGGCCTGGCTGGCCCCGATCACCTCCGCCAACCTCGGCGCCTATCCGCTCACGATCCCCGCGTACGGCTGGGTGGTCCTGAACGCGAACCTCACGCCGGGCCCACCGCCACCGCCGTCGCCGTGGGACGGGCGCGCGATTCCGGCGGACTTCGGCGCCACGGCCCTGCGGGCGACGCAGACGGCGGCGACGGAAGCCGGCGACAACGAGAACGAGTTGGACCAGCTGTTCGCGAAGCCGACGCCCACCGGCCTCGCCGTCGGAATCACCGGCAACCTTGACCACACCGGCACCGGGCTCGCGCTGTTCTTCGACACCGTCCCGGGCGGCCAGGACCCGCTCGCGAGCGCGTGGATCCCGAAACCGCCCTACGGGCCTTCCGATCTCGACGGCCTGGGGTTCGATGCCGGCTTCGAGCCGGACGTGATGCTGTGGATCAACCACTACTCGGGCACGCAGTACGTGGACCGCTACACGCTCGAGGCCGGCGGCGGAGGGAGCCACCGTTACGTCGGCAACAACCTCGTCAACGGCGGCTCACCGGTACTGGCGGGCGGCGACAACGCCAACGGCATGCTGGCCGCCTTCTGCGACAGCAACACGGCCGGCGTCAGCGGCTCGGATGCCGAGGGGGCGGCGAGCGCGACGTTCGGCTTCGAAGCGATCGTGCCGTGGGCCGACCTCGCGCTGGCCGGTCCGGGCACCGAGCTGCGGATGATGGCCGCCATCGTCGGGTCCAACGGCTTCGTCACGAACCAGGTGCTGCCCCCGCTGGGACCCGGCGCCGCCTCACCCGGCCTGCCGCCGCTGTCGCTCGAGGCGATCGCCGGAGCGCAATACGCGACGATCGGCACGGTGCTTTCCGTTCCCGGCGGCCCGCCGGACGCCCGCGTCGGCGTGAGCGCCGCGCCGAACCCGTTTCGCGACTCGACCCTGCTGCGCTTCGAGCTGCCGCACTCCGCGCGGGTGCGCGTGGACGTGCTGGACGTGAGCGGCCGCCGCGTGCGCGCGCTGGGACCCCGCCTTCTCGATGCGGGTGCGCACGCGATCCGCTGGGATGGCCGAGACGACGCCGGCCGGGACGCGGGCGCCGGGCTGTTCTTCGTGAGGATCCAGCTGCCCGGCGAGAGTCCCGTGGCGCGCATCGCCCGGCTGCGCTGACGACGCCCCTGCGCGCGCCACGGCCGGTCACGCAGGCCCGTCGCGCACGACGGGTCAGCGGGGCAGCGTGATTCCCACGCCGGGCCCGATCGGCCAGCCGAACGCGTGGAAGCACAGCATCAGCAGCGTCCAGGCGATCAGGAAGGCGATCGTGTACGGCACCATCAGCGAGATGACCGTGCCCGTGCCCGCCTTCTCGTCGTAGCGGTTCATGTACGACAGGATGAACGGCATGTAGACCATCAGCGGGGTGACGATGTTGGTGCTCGACTCGCCGATGCGATAGATCGCCTGCGTCGCCTCGGGCGTCAGGCCGAGCAGGACGAACATCGGCACGAAGATCGGTCCCATGATTCCCCACAGCGCCGACGAGGACGTGAGGAACAGGTTGATCCCCGCGGCCAGCGCGACCAGCCCGAAGATGAGCGGTGCGCCCTCGAGTCCGAACCCCTTGAGCAGGTTCGCGCCGTTCACGGCGATGATCGCCCCGAGATTCGAACGCGAGAAGTAGTTCAGGAACTGCGCGGCGACGAAGGCGAGCACGATGTACGCGCCCATCGAGGCCATCGTGTCGGTCGTGATCTTCGCCACGTCGTGGTCGTTGCGCACCCGGCGCGTCGCAATGCCGTAGGCGAGCCCCGGAACGAAGAACAGCAGCAGCACCCAGACCACCATCGAATCGAGGAACGGCCGGATGCGCTCGATCGTGCTGGCGCCGGCGGCTTCGCGCAGGGGCGCCCCCGCCGGCAGGGTGAGCACCAGCGCCAGCGCGGCGGTGCCGGCGAGCGCCGCCAGCGCGAAGGCGAGGCCGCGCCGCTCCTCGCCGGACAACGCCGCCAGTTCCTGCGGAGCCTCCGAGCGCCACGGGCCCAGGCGCGGCTCGATCAGCTTTTCGGTGATGACGGTGCCGACGATCGCGAGCAGCGGCGACGCCGCGGCCATGAAGTACCAGTTGCCGAGAATCTGGACGTGGTAGCCCGGCAGCAGCCGGGAGGCGTCGAGGGCGGCCTGCGAGAAGCCCGACAGCAGCACGTCCAGCGACGTCGGCAGCACGCAGGCGCCGAAGCCGCCCGCCACCCCGGCGAAGGCCGCGGCGATGCCCGCCAGCGGATGGCGTCCCGAGGCCGCGAACAGCATGGCCGCGATCGGCGGCAGGACGATGATGCCGGCGTCGGCCGCCATCGCCCCGTTGACCGCCGCGAACATCAGGGTCAGCGTCAGCCAGCGGCGCGGCACGCTCAGGACCAGCGCGCGCAACGTGACGCCGATGAGGCCCGTGCCCTCGGCGATCCCGATCCCGAGCATCGCCACGAGCACCGTTCCGAGCGGGGCGAAGCCGGTGAAGTTGCGCACGGCGTCCACGAACGTGCGCCGGATGCCCTCGCGATCGAGCAGGTTGACCGCGGCGATGACCGAGCCGTCCTTGGGGTTCGCCACCTGCACGCCGAGCTTCGCCGCAAGCCACGAAGCGAGGAGCGTCACGACCGCGAACAGCACGAACAGTGTGGCGGGGTGCGGCAGCCGGTTCCCGATGCGCTCGATGGCGTCGAGGGGCGAGAACCGGCGGCGCGGCGCTGCGGCGGGGGCGCTCTCGGAGTTCATGGAGGCCGGAAGCTACTTCAGCGGCGTCGGCGATTCAGCAGGAATCGCACGGCCCCCCTCCCCTCGCGTGGCGTTCGTCGCGAGTCGGGCCACGCCCGTATCCGGCGGCGTGCGCCCACCGCTCCCGCGGGTGTAGCTTGCCGGCATGGCGACCTATCTCGAGCAGCGACGCGAACGGGCGGCGTCCGCCTGGGGGCTCACGGACGAAGTGATCCTCGTCGGCGCGGGCGAGCCCGTGCCGATCCCCGGCGGCCAGGACCAGACCTATCCCTTCCTCGCCCACGCGGAGTTCGTATGGCTTTCCGACCACGAGGCGGCCGGCGCCGTGACGGCCTTCGATCCGCGCTCCGGGTGGGTGGACTTCGTGCCCACGGTGACCGAGGCCGAGCGCGTGTGGGAGGGCAAGGAGCAGACGCCCGGAACGCCGCTTTCCGAGCTTCCCGGCTGGCTGGCCGCGCGCCGCGGCCGTCCGGTCGTGAACCTCGGCGCTTCCCTGCCGTGCGCCGGCGCGGGCGGCTCGCGCGGCGACGAACTGCGCGCCGCGCTCTCGCACGCGCGCCGACCCAAGGACGACGTCGAGATGGCGCGCCTGCGGCGCGCGGCGACGGCGACGGCCGCCGGCTACGAAGCCGCGCTCGCGACGATCCGCGAAGGCGTCACCGAGCGGGCCGTGCAGGTCGAGATGGAGGCGGCGTTCTTCCGCGCCGGCGGCGACCGTACGGCGTACGGCAGCATCGTCGGCTTCGGTTCCAACGCCGCGGTGCTGCACTTCGAACCGGGCACGCGCGTCGCCCGGCAGGGCGATGTCGTGCTGATCGACGCGGGCGCCGAAGTGGAGCGCTACGCGTGCGACATCACGCGCACCTACCGCGTCGGCGGCTGGGACGGATTCGCGCGCGACCTTTACCAGATGCTGCTCGAGGTCCAGGTGCGGCTCGTGGACGCCTGCCGCGCCGGCGTCGAGTGGCGCGAGCTGCACCTGAACTCGGCGCTCGGCATCGCCGCAGGCCTCGCGAAGCTGGGAATCCTCACCGGCAGCGCCGAAGGGCTGGTCGAGCAGGACGCGCACGCGCTCTTTTACCCGCACGGCCTCGGGCACCTGGTCGGTCTGGGGGTGCGCGACGCGAGCGGCTACCTGCCCGGGCGCACGCGCAGCACGCGGCCCGGCCTGTCGATGCTGCGCACCGACCTGCCGCTGCAGCCGGGCTACGTGATCACGGTCGAGCCCGGCGTCTACTTCATCCGCGCCCTGCTCACCTCGCCGGCGCACCGCGCGAAGCACGCCCGCAGCGTGGCCTGGGAGCGCGTGGACGGGTTGCTCGACTTTGGCGGCATCCGCATCGAGGACAACGTTCACGTCACGAACGGCGCCCCGGAGGTGCTCACTTCGGCGGTCCCCAAGTCGCTCTGACTCCGGCGCGCGAAACGCGAAAGCCCGGCGGCGCGCGAGGCGTCGCCGGGCTTCGTCACATCCGCCGGGTCACTTGCTCGCGAGCTTGAAGACCACCCCCGCGCGAACCGAGAACATGTTCGTGGACTCGTTCTCGGTCATGATCGAGCGGAAATCGGCCTCGGCGTTGATCCCGAAGACCGGATTGACCGAGTAGTTCGCGCCGGCGCCGCCGCGGAAGCCGAAGTCGGTGCCGCTCTCGTCCTGGGACTGGCCGGGGACCGACCATTCGCCCTTCCAGTTGTACATCCCGACGCCCGCGACCAGATACGGCGCGATGGGCGAGCCGGTCATGGGCGGGAAGAACTTCGCGTGCGCGCCGAAGGAGGTGACCTTGAAGCTGCTCGAGATCTTGCCGGTGAGCCCGCCGCCCGGGTAGACGTCCTCGGCCAGCTTGCCGTCGTCCTCGTGCTTGCTCGTCGAGTAGCCGAGGTCGGCGCCGGCCGCCCACATGGGGCTGATCATGTAGTCGCCGAACGCCTGCACGACGATGCCCGTCTTGATGCCTTCTCCGGCGTCACCCGTGAACTTGTGGATGCCGGCGCCGATGCCGGCGGAGAAGCCGGCGGCATACGACGAGCCGGCCAGCAGCGTGACGAGTGACAGCGCGGCGACGAGCGGGAACTTCGTGGATCGCATGCGGCCTCCTGGTGACGGGCCCGCCGGCGGCGGGGGGACACACCCCGGTTCGCGGCCTGAACCCTGCTTTCGGCCCGACGGCGCTCGGTGCGCCGCGGGCGCGCGAGTGCGCCTTCGCGCCTTCGCGTCGGCGGGAAACTAGTACGGGCATCCGAGCCGTGGCCACGAAGAAAGTTGCGGCGTCGAGCAACCGGCCTTCCGGCAACGGCCTGACCGTCTCGCCTGAGAACTTCCTTCATGGGCGCGAAGCTTCCCGTGCGCCTCGCTTGCGGCGCTTCCGAACGCCCGGTCCGGTCGGACTCCCTCCTGATCCGACTGCCCCGGCGATCCGCGGCGCGGACGATTCGCGACGCCGAACGAGGCCCGCAACCGCGCCGTGTTGGCATCGCGGCTATGCTGGCCACACGAACGCGCGCCGCGGTCGCGAACCCGAGCACTCGTGGAGGTGCCATGCCGGTCCCGAAGCTCACGCCGGAGCAGATCGAACAGGAACTCGCCGGCCTGCCGCAGTGGCGATTCGAAGCCGGGCGCATCGAGCGTGAGTATCGCTTCCGCGACTTCGTCGAGGCGTTCGCGTTCATGACCGCGGCGGCGCTGCGCATCCAGGAGATGGATCACCATCCCGAGTGGTCGAACGTCTACGGCACCGTGCGGGTCGGCCTCGTGACGCACGACGCCGGCGGCGTCAGCGCGCGCGACATCGAGCTGGCCCGCAAGCTGGAAGCGCTCGCGTCCCGCTGGCCCAGGCCCTGAGCCGCGGACGGTCCGCCCGTTCCGCTCGCGAACTTCACCGATCGGCGTAACGGTCCGTGGCGGCGACCAGCGCCCGGCTGTTGCCGGGCTCGTACGCGCTGTGCCCGCTGTCGGCCGAGATCACGAAGTCCGCTTCCGGCCAGGCGCGGTGCAGCGCCCAGGCGCTGTCGATCGGGCAGACGACGTCGTAGCGCCCCTGCACGATCGTCGCGGGAACGTGCCGGATCCGCCCGACGTCGCGCAGCAGCTGGTCGTCGGCGTCGAGGAAGCCGCGGTTCACGAAGTAGTGGCACTCGATGCGCGCCATGGCGAGCGCCACCGCATCCTCGTCGTAGTGCGCGGCCATCGCGGGATCCGGAAGCAGCTTCGAGGTGCTCCCCTCCCAGACGCTCCAGCGCCGCGCCGCCGCGAGCCGCGTCGGCGGGTCGTCGCTGAGCAGCCGGCGATGATAGGCCGACAGGAAATCGTGCCGCTCGGCCTCGGGAATGTGGTCGCGGTACGGTTCCCACGCGTCGGGAAAGAGGATCGAGGCGCCGTGCTGGTAGAACCACTCGATCTCCCTCCGGCGCAGCAGGAAGATCCCGCGCAGCACCAGCTCGGTGACCCGATCGGGATGCTTCTGCGCGTACGCGAGCGCCAGCGTCGATCCCCAGCTTCCGCCGAAGACCTGCCAGCGCGGGATGCCGAGATGTTCGCGCAGTCGTTCGATGTCGGCGACGAGATCCCACGTCGTGTTGCCTTCGAGGCTCGCGTGCGGCGTGCTCCGGCCGCAGCCGCGCTGATCGAAAAGCACGATGCGGTAGCGACCCGGATGGAAGAACCGCCGCTGCCGGGCGTCCGTACCACCGCCGGGACCGCCGTGCAGGAACACCACCGGTTTGCCCGCGGGGTTCCCGCTTTCCTCCCAGTAGAGCTCGTGCACGTCCGAAACCCTGAGCCGTCCGGTGAGGCGCGGCTCGAGAGGCGGATACATCCAGCTGACCGGATCCTTCAACGGTGCGTTCATGCTTCCTCCCGACCGGTGGTGTGCCGCCGGCACGCATGGACCCCCGGCCGCGGACTCGAAGCCCGCTCGAAGCGTCCGGCCCCCGGCGTGACCCGCATCACTCCAACCCGCGCAGCGTGAGCAGGTAGACCGCGAAACTGCCGAGCCAGTGTGATCCCGCCCAGTGCGGCGAGAGCGCGCCCGCGAGCCCGGCCTCGCGGTGCCGTCCGGCCGCCGCGTGAAGCACTCCGTGGAGCGGATGCGCGCCGTCCAGTGCCGAGACGATTCCCTCGAGCATCCAGGCGCGCGTCAGGTTGAGCCCGTCCAGGTGCGCGAACTTGCCGTCCGCGCGGTCGGGCGAGGCCACCGGAGCGAGCCAGCGCCCGAGCGCGGCCGGGTCGTTCGCGGGCAGGAACGCGCCGAGCCAACGGCCGAACTCCTGGCGGGCGAGCACCCGCCGCAGGAGATCCGCTTCGCCGAGCAGCGGCGAAAGAAAGTCGTGCCCCGAGGGCTCCCAGCCGACCGGCGCGTCGTGATCCGCGAGGTAGAGGCGCTCCACCTGCTCCGCCAGACGGGCGCGTGCCCGCGGTTCGCCCGCATCGCGCGACCAGTCCAGCGCGAGCCCGAGCGCGAAGGCGCTCTGCGAGTGCTCGCCCGAACGCACCGGCCAGGGGAGCCTCTCCGCCCATGCCGTCAGCCGGGACGCGGCCACATGCTCCAGCGCCGCGAGCGCGCCCGCCCAGCGGCGCGCGTCGGCGTCGGGCCAGGCGCGCAGTTCGGCGCACAACTGCAGCAGCCAGGCGAGTCCGTACGGCCGCTCGAAGCCCTCCCGCCCCGGGGCGGTCAGGAACGCATGCTCCACCGCGAGGCGCCGCGGAGTCAGGCTCGCCTCGAGCGCCGCTCGCGCGCGCGTCGCCCACGGCGCCGCGGGCGCGGCGCGCAGCGCGCGCGCGAGGCCCCAGTGCGTGTGCACGGCCGAATGCCAGTCGAAGCAGGTCGAGAAGGCGGGCGTCGCCGCGCGCGGCGCCGCGACATCCGCGTCGCCGGCGAGCAGCACGAGCGAATGATAGGGATACTCGCGGACGATGGCCTCGAGCATCATCCCCGCGAAAGGCGCGAGCGTCGCGCCGGGCAGGCGCGCGAGATCGGGCGTCATGCGGGCCACGCTAGTGGAATCCCCGCGATTCGGCATCCCGGCCCGGTTGACGGACGGCGCCCGTGCGCTAGGGTGCCGGCGTCCGCGATCGGCAGCGCGCGGACGACGCTCCCCTGTCCACCGGCCCGCGCGTGCGCACGGCGCGCGGCGTCCGGCTTCGCCCCACGGCGTGCGCCCGAGGACGCCCGTGACCGATTCGCGCGCCCCGCGCATGAACACCGCGCCCGCTGGATTCCGCGCCGAGCGGGACCTGCCCGCGGGCTTCGCGGCGTTCTTCGCCAGGCTGCACGCCGAACTCAGCCCGCGCCAGCAGCGGCTCGCCGCCGCGCGACGCGACCGCCTTGCCGCCGCGCACACCCGCGGCGTTCTGCCCGACCACCTGCCGCCTTCGCAGGCGACCACCGGGCCGTGGCGCATCGAGCTGCCCGCCTGGTGCGCCGACCAGCGCAACCAGATGACCGGACCGGCCGACGACGCCGCGCTGGTGGTCAAGATGCTCAACTCCGGAGCCCCGGGCGTGATGCTCGATCTCGAGGACTCCATGGCGAACGACTGGTCCCATCTCATGACCGGCATCGCCAACATCCGCGCCGCCCTCGAAGGGACGCTCACCTACGACGACGCCAGGCGCGGCCGGGCGGTCGGCATCGAGCCGAGCGGCGTCGCCATCTGGAACCGCGTCCGCGGCCTGCACCTCTCGCAGGCCGGGGTCACCGCCGACGGTTCGGTCGCGAGCGCCTCGCTGTTCGACCTCGCGCTCGTCGCCTGGAACGCGGCGCCCGAGAAGCTTCGCCATCCGCTCGCGATCTACATCCCCAAATCCGAGTCGGCCGAGGAGGCCGGCTGGTGGCGCGACGCGTTCCAGATGGTGGCCGAGGCGCGCGGCTGGCCGCGTACGACCCTCCGCTGCATGGCGCTCGTCGAGTCCCACCCGCTCGCCTACCAGATGGAGGAGTTCCTCCACGAGCTGCGGGAGCACATCGTCGGGCTGAACCTCGGGCGCTGGGACTACATGGCGAGCCTCATCCACTGGAACTTCGAGAACCCGGCGTGGGTGCTGCCCGACCGCAACACGATTCCGCACGACGTGCCGTTCTTCCAGCGGCTCCGGCACCTGCTGGTGGACGTCTGCCACCGTCGCGGGGCGCTCGCGATCGGCGGCATGACCGCGCTCTACCCGAGCCGCGTGGACGCGGAGCTCAACGCGCGCGCGCTGGCGGTGCTCGAGCAGGACAAGCGGAACGAGGCCGCGTGCCTGATGGACGGCGCATGGACGGGCCACCCCGACCAGAACGCCATCGCGGTCGCGCAGTTCCCGGGACCGAACCAGATCGAACGCCGGCCGCCGGACGTGGAGCGCTACCCGGACCTGAGGCCCGTCCCCGCGGGCGTCGGGCGCCACTCGCTGGAAGGCACGCGGGCCGCTGCCCGCACGGTGATTCGCTATCGCAACGGCGTCCTGAACGGCAACGGCGCGAGCCTGCTGGACGGCTACATGGAGGACCTCGCGACCGACCGCATTTACCGGCTGATGCTCGCCCAGCGCCTGCGCCATCGGGACGTCGTGCGGATTCCGGGCCCCGACGGCGCGCCCGTCGTTCACGACGAAGCCCTGCTGGCGCGCTGCCTCGACGAGGCGCTCGGGAAACTGGTCGCCGACTTGCCCCTCGCGCGCGACGTCGGAACGGCCGAAACCCTGGGCGAAGCACGCCGCCGCAGCGAAGCCATGATCCTCAACGGCTGGTTCGACCCCGCCTGAGCCGGAGTCCGTCCCGTCCGGCGGTCGCCGCCTTTTCGCAACGGAGAAGACGATGAGCAAGCCGAGAGCCGCCGCCGAGATCCGCGCCTCCTGGAGCAGCGAGGCGCGCTGGCAGGGAGTGCACCGCAACCACACCGCCGACGACGTCGCCCGGCTGCGCGGTTCGCTGCACATCGAGCACACGCTGGCGCGCGCGGGCGCCGAGCGTCTCTGGCGCCTGATGTCCAGGCAGCCGCCCGTGCGCGCGCTCGGCGCGCTCACCGGCAACATGGCCGTCCAGCAGGTCGCGGCCGGGCTGCAGGCCATTTACCTCTCGGGCTGGCAGGTCGCGGCCGACGCGAACACCGCGGGGCAAATGTACCCGGACCAGAGCCTTTACCCGGTGGACTCGGTGCCCAGCGTCGTGCGGCGGATCAACGCGGCGCTCGGCCGCGCCGACCAGATCGCGCACCTCGAGGGCAACCCCTCGGGCACCCACTGGTTCGCGCCCATCGTCGCCGACGCCGAGGCCGGTTTCGGCGGCGACCTGAACGCCTACGAGCTGATGAAGGCGATGATCGAAGCCGGCGCGGCCGGCGTCCATTTCGAGGACCAGCTCGCCTCGGCCAAGAAGTGCGGCCACCTGGGCGGCAAGGTGCTCGTGCCGACGCGCGAGTTCGTGCAGAAGCTGGGCGCCGCGCGGCTCGCGGCCGACGTGCTCGACGTTCCGACGGTGCTCGTCGCGCGCACCGACGCGCACAGCGCGACGCTGATCACGTCGGACGTGGACGAACGCGATCACGAGTTCCTGATCCGCGAACGCACCGTCGAGGGCTTCTGGCGCTTCCGCAGCGGCCTGCCCGCCGCCATCGCCCGCGGACGCGCGTACGCGCAGGTCGCCGACGTCCTGTGGTGCGAGACCTCGACGCCCGACCTCGCCGAGGCGCGGGAGTTCGCCGAGGGGATCCACCGCGAGCACCCCGGCAAGCTGCTCGCCTACAACTGCTCGCCGTCCTTCAACTGGTCGGGAAAGCTCGACGCGGCGACGATCGCGAAGTTCCAGCGCGAGCTGGGGGCGATGGGCTACGCGTTCCAGTTCGTCACGCTCGCGGGCTTCCACGCGCTCAACCTGTCCATGTTCGAGCTGGCGAGCGGCTATCGCGACGAGGCGATGTCCGCCTACGCGAAGCTGCAGAACCGCGAGTTCGACCTCCAGAAGCAGGCGGGCTACGGCGGCGTGACGCACCAGAAGTTCGTCGGCACCGGCTGGTTCGACGCGCTGCAGGAGGTCATCTCCGGCGGCAGGAGCGCCACCACCGCGCTCGGCGGCAGCACCGAGAAGCAGCAGTTCTAGCGCCGCGCAGACGCCGCGCGTCCGCGCCCGCGCCGCCGCGACGCCCACACCCCGCGCGACGCGTTCATTTGCGGGGTGCGCGACCGTGTGGACCGCCGCTATGCTCCCGCCCATGCCCCGCCTTGCGACGCTGCTCGTCCTGACCGCCTTCGCGCTCGTTCCATGCGCCTGCGCCGCTCCGCCTTCGGCCGAGACCTGGACCGCCGTGAACGGCCTGCGCGCCACCGTCGTCGCCCAGGGCCTCGAGGCGCCGCTGTTCCTGACCGCGCCCGCGGGCGACCCGCGGCTGTTCGTGGTCGAACAACCCGGCCGCATCCGGATCGTGAAGTCGGGACGCCTGCTTCCCGTCCCGTTCCTCGATGTTTCCGGCCGCATTTCGGCCGGCGGCGAACGCGGGCTGCTCGGACTCGCCTTTCATCCGGACTACGCGAAGAACGGATTCTTCTTCGTCAACTTCACCGACCGCAATGGCGACACGCACGTCGAGCGCTTCCACGTGGGCGACCATCCCGACCGCGCCGATCCGGCCAGCGCGCGGCTGGTGCTCCAGGTCGAGCAGCCGTTCGCGAACCACAACGGCGGGATGATCGCCTTCGCGCCGGACGGCATGCTGTGGGTCGGGATGGGCGACGGCGGCTCCGGGGGTGACCCGCACGGCAACGGCCAGAACCGGCGCGCGCTGCTCGGCAAGATGCTTCGCCTCGACGTGGACCGCGCGGCCCCGTACGCGATCCCGCCCGACAATCCGTACGCCGACGGCCGCGACGGCCGGCCCGAGATCTGGGCCTCGGGAGTGCGCAATCCGTGGCGGTTCTCGTTCGATCCCCGCTCCCACCTCGTGTACATCGCCGATGTCGGCCAGAACCAGTGGGAGGAAGTGGACGTGGCCGACGCGCGCACCCCCGGTCTCGACTACGGCTGGAACCTGCGCGAGGGCCTGCATCCCTACGGATCGTCTCGCGCCGAAGCCGTCCGGTTCACCGATCCCGTCGTGGAGTACGGCCACGGCGAGGGGTGCAGCGTGACCGGCGGCTACGTCTATCGCGGCCGCGCGCTGGGCCGGCACCTGCAGGGCACGTACTTCTTCTCGGACTACTGCTCGGGCTGGCTGCGCTCGTTCCGCTGGGACGGCGCCCGCGCGACGGAGCGGCGGCAATGGCGGGTCGGCGACCTCGGCAACGTGACCAGCTTCGGCGAGGACTCCGCCGGCGAGCTCTACCTGACCAGCTCGAACGGGCGCCTTTACCGGCTCGACCCCGCGCGCTGAAGCCCCGCTAGTCCGCGGCGACCGCCTCGGCGGGCGAGCCGGCGTGCTTCGCCTCGCCCGCCGGCTCGCGCACGCGCAGCACCACCAGCGTGCGGTCGTCCTGCGCCTCGACGCCGTCCAGGAACGACTCGACCTCCGCGAGCACGCGCTGCGCCAGCTCGCGAGCCGCCATGTGGCGCGGCGCGCCGGCGGCCAGCTCGGCGACGCGGTCGTCCCCGAACAGCTCACCGCTCGCGTTGGTCGCCTCGCTGATGCCGTCGGTGTAGAAGACGATCACGTCCCCGTCCTGCAGCGCGACCACGTCCTCCTCCATCGCGATGTCCTCCATGATGCCGATGATCAGGCCGCCGCGCTCGAGGTAGCGCCGCTCGCCGCTGGCGCGAACCAGCACCGGGTAGTTGTGCCCCGCGTTGGCGAACGACATCCGGCAGCCCGTCGAGTCCACGTGCGCGAGAAAGAACGTCGCGAACTGGTGCACCGCCGTGCTGCGGTAGATGAGCGCGTTGATGTTGCGCAGGATGTCGCTCACCGACGCCGTCGTGCGCGCCTGCGTGCGCAGCGACGCCTGCAGCATCGAGGACATGAGCGCGGCCGGGACGCCCTTGCCCGCGACGTCGGCGATGGCCACGAAGAAGGAGCCGTCGCCCCGCGGGACGATGTCGTAGTAATCGCCGCCGACCTGCCGTGAGGGCAGGTTCACGGCGTGCACCTCGCAGCGCGGCAGCGGCGGGAAATCGGCGCGCAGGAACGTGCGCTGGATCTGCTGCGCAAGACTCAACTCCTCCTCGAGGCGGGCGACACGCAGGCGGTCGCGCAGCAGCAGCGAGTTCTGCAGCGAGACCGCCATCTGCCCGCCGAGGGCCCCGAGCAGCGACACGTCCTCGGACGTGAACTGCGTCGCCGTCAGCTTCTCGCCCAGCAGCAGCAGGCCGACCGCCTCGCCCCGCCAGCGGAGCGGCAGCAGCAGCTCGATGCGCAGCGCCTTCTCGAGCAGTTCGCGATCGAGCCGCTTGAGCCCGTCGATCGGCTCCGAGAGGCGGAAGCTGGTCTCGTTCGCGGGCAACCGGCCGGCGAGCGACGCGAGGCGCTCGAGCGCCTCGCTCTCGAGCGGCGCGCCGGAGCCGGTGCGCGCGACCGGCCCCTCCGGCGTGAACGCGACGACGTGCGCCGAGCGCAGCAGCAGCGTGTCGGCCACGGTGCGCGCCGAGCGCGTGAGCAGGTCGTCGAGATCGATCGTGGTCTGCAGATCGCGACCGAGCTGGCGCAGGACGTTGCGATAGTCCCCCGGGTCGCGCAGGAACATCTGGTCGAGCAGGTCCTCGAGCCGGCTGATCGCCGGCTGGAACAGCGTCAGCGCCATGATCAGGAACACCGGCTCGACGATCCGCGCCTCGATGCCGAAGGCGTGCGCGACCCAGGCGTTGATGCGGCCCACGAACATCAGGTAGAAGCCGATGAGCACCGCGGAGGCGATCGCGTAGAGAATGCCGCGCCGGGCGATGAGCTTCGTGTCGAGGAACTTGTAGCGCACCATCGCGAACGCGATCGCACCCGAGCCCACCAGCAGTGCCGCGGTGGTGAGCAGCGTCCGGTGATGGTCCGCGAGCGGCCGCCCGAGCAGCGTCGGGATCGAGGTCGCCGAGGCGTAGAGCGCGAGGCAGGCGGCGAGTCCGACGGCGATCGCCCCGAGCTGCCGGCGCAGGCGTGGCGCGCGGGTCGAGCGCCAGCTGCCGACGAGCAGCGCGATCGCCGCCGCGCCGAAGGCGAGATCCACGAGCGAGAACAGCGAGCGGTGAACGCTCAGGAAGAGCCGCCCGAACAGCGCGCCCAGCGCGAGCAGCGGCTGCACCAGCGCCGGCACGTGCGCGAGCGCGCCGGGCTGCGAGCGGCCGTCGCCGACGACCAGGATCACCAGGATGTGGAAGACGTGCGGACCGAAGACGAGCGGCAGGAAGCTGCGGTCGCGAAACGGGCCCGGAATGCGCAGCAGCCGCGTGAACGGCCGCTCCTCGGGAAAAATGGCGGCGAGCACGAACGCGGTCGGGAAGAAGAACTCCCAGAGCATGGACGCGTTCTGCGAGACGCTCGAAGGGCCGCGGGCGGGCAGCATCAGCGCGAGCGCCGAGGAGACCGCGCCGAAGCCGCCGAGGAACAGCAGCAGCGAGACGACCCGGTTCAGGCGCTGCTTCGGATTCTCGCGCAGGATGACGAGCCCGAGCAGGAAGACGAGCCCGCCGAGCACGAGATTGATGGAGGCCAGCAGATTCGAACTGTTGGTCATCGGGCGGCCAGTGTTCCGGCCCGGCCGCGCAGCGTCAAGGCGCTATCGCAGCAGCACGACCCGCGCCGTGATCCCGTGCCCGCCGGCCTCGGCGCGCAGGAAGTAGACGCCCGGCGGAACGGCTCCGGCCCCGCCCGCGCGGCCATCCCATTCGAGCAGGTGCTCGCCCGCCTCGAGCCGGCCGCTGACCAGCGTGCGCACGCGGGCGCCGCGCAGGTCGTGCACGGTCACGCGCGCCTGCCCCGTCTCCGGAAGCGAAAGCAGCAGGCGCGCCGGCAGCCGGCCGGGCCGCGACCCGAGCAGGCGCAGCGCGAAGGCCCGGGGAGGCAGGGCCGGCAGCAGGCGCGGGGCCTCCGGGCCGGTCACGGCGAAGGGCGCCGACAGCCAGGACGCGATCGCCGTGTCGGCCCGCATCGCCACGAGCTCGATCAGGTTCGCCTGCGAAGACTCGGCCGGCACCAGCGTCCACGAAGGCTCACGTACGCTGGCCAGACGCTTCCAGGCGCGGCCGCCGTCGGCCGAGTGCAGGACGTCCACGCGCTCGGCCGCTTCCGGGGCCTGCCACTCGAGAAGGACGGGCGTTCCGGTCCGCACCGGTTCGACCGCGGCCGGAGTCCCGAAGGGAGCGAGCCCGGTCGCCGCGAGGGTCGCGCGCTCGACCGCGGCATGAACCGTATCCACGACCCAGCCTTCGCGGGTCTCTCCCGCGAAGGGCAGCGCGACCGAATCGCCGCCCGCGGGAAGGGCCGCGCGCAGCGCGATGGCGTCGAACCACGCCACCCCGGTCCCTGCCGGCGGCCCGCCCCCGCTGTCCGTGCGCGCCGGGACGCCCGCCAGCGTCACGGTCGGCGCGAGCAGCCCGGAGTGTCCGGCGGGCAGCGCCACCTCGAGCCTCACCCGGGGCGCGAGCGAGACGGGACCCAGCCGAGCCGGCGTCATCGTGGCCGCCGCGCGCACGGCGCCGATGTGCAGCGAGACCGGCAGGATGGCCAGCGGCGTGCCCGGATCGTCGCTGGCGATGCGCACCTGCCCGGCCAGTTCCCCGTTCTGCCATCCCTCGGCGCGGGCCAGCACCCACAGCGTGTCGGTCCCACCCGGGACCGTCACCCCGGTGGCGCGCTCGAGCGCCAGCCACGGCGCCCGGCGGGCGATCCTCACCCGCAGCCGGTCGTGGACGTACGGCGTGTTCCAGGCGATGCGCAGTCCCGCCGCACCCGTGCCGTCCTGGAGACCGATGGTCGCCTGGTCGGTCGCGCCGGACATCGACAGGTACTGCAGATCCATCGCCCCGTCGGGCCACAGCATCACCTCGAACGTGTAGGGCCCGCCGATCGCGAAGTGCGCGACGTCGCGCCACTCGATCACGAATTTTTCGCCGTCGTACCAGGCGAACGCGGCCGGCAGGCCGCCGACCGGGCGCAGGTCCAGGTCGTCCCACCAGGGCGCGATGAGAGCGCGCGGGGTCGCCGCCGAGGTGTCGGGCAGGTCGCCGTTCAGGAACGCGGTGCCCTCGCCGGTGAACGACAGCCAGCCGTTGGTGCACACGTTGACGGTCGTGAAGGTGTCGCCGTAGAACGGGAACGCGAACGGCAGCGGCACACCGGTGCGCGTCGAATCGTCGGCTCCGCCGAACAGCCGCGAGCCGGACTCGGAGATCTCCTCCCACTCGAAGGGCAATCCCCCGGGTGAGTCGCTGTCGCTCCACCGGTAGCCGGCCGCGTCAGGGCCGCCGCCGCCGAGCGCGCCCGCCGGCTCCGCCGCGCCCTTGATCGCCGGACCACGGACGGCGCGCGACGCCGGTGGCGGAGCGGCCGCCTGCGAGGCGGTGGCGCTCCAGTGAAGCGGCGAAAGCCCGGTGTTCCGCACCAGCACCGCGGCCCGACGTTCACGCGCGAGGGCGCCCGCGTCGTTCGCCGCGAGGAACCGGAGCTCATCGGCCGGCACCGCGATGGCCGGTGGCGGGATCGCGAGCCCTGCGAGCGGAACTTCGATGCGCGGCCGCTGCGGATCGCCGGTGGTCAGCACCAGAATGCCGGCGCTCGCGCCCGGCGCCGGCGGCGCGAAGCGCACCGGCAGCGCCTCGTAGGCTCCCGGCTCGAGCGAGTGCGGCGTCGCCAGCGCGGCGAACGGCGCCGGGGCCTCGAAGGCCGCGAGCGGCAGCGGCACGCCGCCGGCGTTTTCGAGCAGCAGCGCGAGCGTGTCCTCGCGCCCGGCCTGGACCGCGCCGAAATCGAGCGCGGACGTGTGCAGGCGGGCCAGCGGCACGCCCGTCACCTGCAGCGACACCGGCAGCAGCGTGTCGGGAGCGAGGGGATCGTTCGTGAGCACGTGCAGCGCCGAGAGCAGCGCCGCGTCGCCGAGGCGCGTCGCGTCGAAACTCACCCGCACCACCGTGCTGCCTCCGGGCCCGAGCGTCCCCGAGTCGGGCCCGGCGGCGACCCAGCGGGGCAGCGGCACGATGCGCAGCGCGAGGCTGTCGCGCAGGTACGGCTGGTTGGCCGCCACCTGCAGGCCGGTCGAACGCGAGGCGTCCTGGATGCCGACCGTGCACGAGGTGACGTCGCCGGTGAGCCGGAGGTACTGGCAGCGGATCTCCCCGCCCGGCTCGAGAATCACCTGGAACGTCAGGCTCGTGAGCGGGTCGGCGTAGCGCGGCGCCGCGACCCACGAGACCACGAAGCGCGCTCCGTCGGACCACGCGTACGTCCGGCGCGCGCCGAAGCCGAAACTCAGGTCGTCCCACAGCGGCGCCACCAGCCGCCCGGGCGCGAGCACCGAGGGCAGGCCGGTGTTCGCGTACGCCGCCTCGGCCGGCTCGAACGACAGGAAGCCGTTGGTGCACACGCTCACGGTCGTGAAGGTGTCGCCGTAGAACGGGAATGCGAAACCGATCGGAATCCCGTCGCGCACCGCGTCGTCCCCGGTCAGGTCGAGCTGATTCGCGGGCCGGGCGATGTCCAGCCACGCGAAGCCGGGTCCTCCGGGCTCACGCGAGTCGAGCCATCGGTAGCCGAACGCGTCGGGACCGCCGGCGGAGTCCGTCCGGGCCGGGCGCGGCAGGCTTCGCGCTCCCTTGGCGGCCGGCGTCACCGGCCCCGCGGCGTCCGCGACGCCTCCTGCCGACGGGGGCGCTCCCGTCATCGGCCCGAGCGCGGGCTGTCGCACGCGCCAATCGAGCGTGCCCTGCGAGGCGTTCGTGAGGATCAGGTCCCGATCGAGCCGCTCGCCCGTGCGCAGCGCCGCCGTGAGCGGCGGAGCGGCGAGCGCGAGGCGCGGCGGTTCGAGCGTCGTGCCGCTCACCACCTCCGAAAGCGGGCCGGCGTTTCCGAACTCGTCCTCGGCCCGCACCGCCAGCCAGTAGGTGGTGAGTGGCGCGAGGCCGTGGAGCCGCACGGATTCGGGGCTGCCCGCCGCCCGCGGCGCACCCACGAACACGCGAAGCGCCGAGTCGAAGCCCGCGGGGCCGAAGGGCCGCGCCGCCGTTCGCAGGTCGTAACGATAGGCCGTGCCGCCGTCGCCGTCGTCACCCGTCGCCGTCCACGCGAGGTCCAGCCAGTCCGAGCCGGCCCCCGTCACCCGCAGCTGCTCGGGGGCGCCGGGCGCGACCGTGTCCGGATCGGCGACGGCGCGCAGCAGGTCGAGACGCGCGCCGCTGACGCAGCGCCCGGCCAGCGAAGCGAGCGGCACGGCGCCCCGCATGAGGCGCGCCTTCATCGCGGCGGCCGGGAGCCCCGGCTCGCGCGCCAGCAGCAGCGCGGCGGCGCCCGAGACGTGCGGCGCCGCCATCGAAGTGCCCGAGAGAATCGCGAGCCGCCGGGCCGGCCACAGCGAGAGGATGCGGTCGCCCGGCGCCGCCAGGTCCACGGTCGTCGCGCCCCAGTTCGAGAAGCCGGCCAGCGAGTCGTTCTTGTCGGTGGCCGCGACCGTGATCATCTCCGGAACGTCGTAGGAGGGCGGATAGACCGCCGTCGCGTCCACGTCCACCGCCGAGTTGCCCGCCGCGACCACGATCAGCATTCCGCCCGCGCCGGCGGCGGCGAGCGCGTCGGCCAGAGCCTGCGAGCGGGGCCCGCCGCCCCACGAGTTGTTGGTGATGCGCACGCCGTGCGCCATCGCGTACTCGAGCGCGGCGACCGCGTTCGAGGTGAGCCCGCTGCCGCCGGCCGACAGGAACTTGAGCGCCATGACTTTCGTGCGCCAGCACACGCCCGCGATGCCGAGCGCGTTGTCGCCGACGGCCGCGATGGTGCCGGCGACGTGCGTGCCGTGGCCGTTGTCGTCCTGCGGATCGGCGTCCTGGTTCGCGAAGTCCCAGCCGTGCACGTCGTCCACGTAGCCGTCGCCCTCGTCATCCACGCCGTTTCCGGGGATCTCGCCGGGATTGGTCCAAAGGTTCCCGGCGAGGTCCGGGTGGGCGAGATCCACCCCGGTGTCGATCACGCCGACCACCACGCTCGAGTCGCCCGTCGTGAAATCCCACGCGAATTCGGCGCGAATGTCGGCGCCGGGGATGCCGCCGCCCTGGCCGCGGTTGGCGAGCGACCACTGGTCGGGATAGCGCGTGTCGTCGGGCACGCGGTCGGCCCACAGCACCCAGTCGGGTTCGGCCCACGCGATCCGCGGATCCGCCGACAGCGCAGCGACCGCCTGCTCGACGCTCGTACCCGCGAGGTGCAGCCGCGTGACGCCGGAGCGCGGGTACTCCTCGGCCACGCTCGCGTTCGCGACGGCGAGCGCCGCGGCGCGCGCCGCGGGGCGCAGGCCCGCCCGGAAGCGCACGAGCACGCCGTCGCTCGCCCAGCGCGGCCCGTTCGGCGCGCCCGCGGGCAGGGGCTCGACCACCGGCAGCCGCTCCGCCGGCGGCTCCACCGAGCGGGCGCCGGCCGCGGGGCCGGAGCACGCGATCAGCAACGCGGCGGCCGTTGCGAGAGTCGAGAGGTGTTTCATGCGCCGTCCTTGCGGAAAGCGGTGGACCGGCCGCGGCGAGCCTTCAGCGGCGGCGGGCCTCGTAGCGCGCCACCACCTGCGTGGAGATTCCTCCCCGGACGTTGAAGCGCCCGACCACCGTCATGCGGCGCGGCTTCGTCGCGCGCACCAGGTCGTCGAGAATCCGGTTGGTCACGTCCTCGAAAAAATGCCCCTCGTCGCGGAAGGACCACAGGTACAGCTTGAGCGACTTGAGCTCGACGCAGGTGCGGTCGGGCACGTAGAGCACGATGATGGTGCCGAAATCGGGCTGCCCCGTGACCGGGCAGACGGCCGTGTACTCGGGGCACTCGTGACGGATCCAGTAGTCGCGCTTCGGCTGCGGATTCGGGAAGGTCTCGAGCTTGCGCGACGGCCTGGACGGCATGGGTTTCTCCTCGGTTCACGCGTGCGGGTGACGAAGTCTCGGCGAGCGCGCGGGGCCGGGTCAAGCCCGCCCCGCCCCGGTCCGCTGGCCGCCGCGCCGAGGAGCGTGGTAGCGTTCTCGCCCGCATGAAACGCGTCTTTCTCGAAACCTACGGCTGCCAGATGAACGTGGCGGACAGCGAGCTCATGATCGGCGTGCTCGAACGCGCCGGCATGTCGCTCGTCGAGCGGCCCGAGGAGGCCGACGCGGTCATCCTCAACACCTGCGCCATCCGCGAGCACGCCGAACAGCGCGTGCTGGGCCGGCTCGGCGAGTTCGCGCACCTCAAGCAGCGCAATCCGGAGCTGGTGGTGGGCGTCGCAGGCTGCATGGCCCAGCACCTGCGCGCGCGGCTGCTCGAGAAGAAGCGCGTCCTCGACCTGGTCGTCGGACCCGACGGCTACCGCGACCTGCCGGAGCTGCTGCGGCGCGCCGCCCACGGCCCGGTCGCCGAAGTCCGGCTCGACCGCGACGAAACCTACGGTGACCTCGAGCCGAGACGCGGCGACTCGGTGCGGGCCTGGGTGACCGTGCAGCGCGGTTGCGACAAGTTCTGCTCGTACTGCGTCGTGCCGTACACGCGCGGCCGCGAGCGCAGCCTGCCGCTGGCGGACCTCGTGCGGCAGGTGGAGCGGGCCGCCGCCGCCGGCTGCCGCGAGATCGTGTTCCTCGGCCAGACGGTCAACTCGTGGAAGCACGACGGCCACGACTTCGCGGACCTGCTGCGCGCCGCGAACGACATCGAGGGCGTGCTGCGCATCCGTTACACCTCGCCGCACCCGGCGGACGTGAGCGACCGCCTGATCGCGGCGATGGCGGAGTGCGAAAGGGTCATGCCGCACGTCCACCTGCCGCTGCAGTCGGCGTCGGACCGCGTGCTGGCCGCGATGAACCGCACCTACACGCTCGAGCGCTACCGCGGGGTGGTCGCGAAGCTGCGGGCGGCGGTGCCGGAGATCGCGCTCACCACCGACCTGATCGCGGGCTTCCCTGGCGAGGACGAAGCCGACCATCGCGCGACGCTCGAATACATGCGCGAGGTCCGCTGGGACGGCGCCTTCCTGTTCAAGTACTCGGCGCGCCCCGACACCAAGGCGCACCGCTGGCCCGAGACCGTGAGCGAGGCGGAAAAGGGCAGGCGGCTCGCCGAGCTGATCGAGCTGCAGCACGGCATCTCGGGCGAGATCCACGACGGCCGGATCGGCCGGATCGAGGAAGTGCTGGTCGAGGGCAGGGGCCGGCGGGACGGCGGGCAGCTCTTCGGCAAGAGCCGCACCTTCCGCACCGTGGTTTTCGGTGACGACGGCTCCCCCCCCGGAACGCTGCGCCGCGTCCGCGTCGTCGGCGCGACCCCGGTCACGCTGATCGGCGAGTCGGCCGACGCTCCGAGGAGCGAGCCGCTGGTGACGATCGGCGGCTGATCCGCACGGCGCGAAGGCCCTGCGCCGTCAGCGACCCTCCAGACGCCGCCAGGCGAAGAGCCCCGCGCCGACGACGCCCGCGCGATTGCCGAGCAGTGCGGGCACGATGCGCAGCCCGCGCAGGTGCGAGGGCTGGGCGCAGCGGCGCACCGCCGCACGGACCGCTTCGAGCCACGCCTCACCCGCGTTCGCGACGCCTCCGCCGATCACGACGACGTCGGGGTTCACGACCTGCACGACGAGCGCGATCTGGCGGCCGAGCGCCCCGGTCATGGCCTCGACGAGCGCGGCGGCGCGCGAGTCACCCTTCGCCGCCGCATCGAAGACGTCGCGGGCGCCCGCGGCCGCGAGCCCGGCTTCGCGCGCGCGCAGCACGAGCCCCTCGCCCCCCGAGAGCGGCTCGAGGCAGCCCGGGACGCCGCACGCGCACGCCGGCCCCGTGCCGCCGAGCGCCGCGTGCGAGATCTCGCCCGCGCCTCCCCACGCACCGCGCAGCACGCGGCCTTCGGCGACGATGCCGCATCCGACGCCGGTGCCGACCGTGATCGTGACCGAGACGCGCGCGCCCTTCGCCGCGCCGGCGAGCGATTCGCCCAGCGCCGCGAGGTTGGCGTCGTTGTCGGCATGGACCGCGAGGCCCGACTCGCGCGCGAGACGCTCCGCGAGCGGGAAGTCGCGCGGCAGCGAAAGGTGCGGTGTCTCGTCCACGAGCGCGCCCGTCAGCGGATCGAGGACGCCCGGGCAGCCGAGCCCGACCCCGCACGCCCCGGCGGCGAAGCGCCGCGCGGCGGCGGACAGCACGCCGAGCAGCGCGTCGGCGCCCGCCATGGCCCGAGAGGGTGTCCGCCCCGCCTCCAGCACCGAGCCGTCGCGGGAGATGCGAGCGAACTTGAGGTCCGTGCCGCCCAGATCGAGGGCGACCGCGTGCGTGGCGGCGTGCTTCGCGGCGTTCATGGCGCGCCACGCTAGCACGGGCGTCGCGGCGCGGCCGCCCGCCCGCCGCGGCCGAATCGGGTCCGGCCGGCCGAAAGGCGGACCGTGGGCGCCCGAGGGGCGATCGCGGTCCGGCTCCCGCCCCAGCGGATGCATTCGGGCATGGACGCGCGCGACCCGGGCTGCGTATCGTCGCCGTCCATGCGACCCCGACTTTCCCCCGAGCCGGTTCCGCACGCCGCCAGCACCCTTGCTCTCCTGCTGCCCGCCGCGCTGCTGTGCGCGTGTACGTGCGCGCCGCGCGCCCGCTGGCCGTCCGCGCCGCCGCCGGCCGCCACCGTCACGATCGAGACGGACGTCTACGGCGTGCCGCACGTCCGCGCGGCGAATCTGCCCGACCTCTACTTCGCGTGGGGCTGGGTCACCGCGCGCGACCGCAGCTGGCAGCTCGTCCTGACGCGCGCGCAGGCGCAGGGGCTCTCGCACCGCTTTCTCGGCGACGAGGCCCTCGCGGCCGACGCGGGCGCGCAGCTCTTCCGGCTGCGCGAGCGTGCCGCGGCGATCTGGCAGCGCGACCGCCAGGACCCCGCGCTTCGCGAGCTCGTCCAGCGCTACACCGACGGCATCAACGCCTGGCTCGGCAGCCGCGGCGAGGCGGCCACGCCGCGCGGGGAGTTCGCGGCGCTCGGACTCCGGCCCGAACCCTGGAGGCCCGAGGACACCTACGCGCTGCTGCTCGGCTACGGCGTGACGCTCGATCTGGCGCTGCCCGAGCTGGGCGAGGCCGCGCTCATCCGCGAGCACGGTCCGGGCTGGATCGAGCACCGGCGGCGATTCGAAAGCCAGTGGATCTTCGACACGATTCCGGACTCGGCCGGCGACGCCGTGCCTTCGCTTCGCCGCGCTTCACCGGCGCCGGCGAAGGCCGCCGCCGTCCGCACCGCGCCGCTGCCCGCGTCGCTGCTGGCGGCGGCCGCCGGCGCCGCGCGCGCGTTTCCCGCCCGTTCCGCGGATGGCTCCGACCGCGCCAGCAACGCCTTCGCCGTCGGGCCGCGACGCACCGCGGGCGGCATGCCGATCCTCGCGAACGACCCGCACCTGCGGCTGACCACGCCGGGGCCGTTCCATGTCGTGCACCTGTACGTCCCCGGAGTCCTCGACGCGAGCGGCGCGGCCGCCGTGGGACTTCCGTGCATCGTCTCGGGCCGGAACGAGACGTGCGCCTGGGGCGTCACCTCGCTCGGCGCGGACGTCATCGACCTGTACGCCGACACGCTGTCGGCCGACGGCCGCCGCGTCCGCTGGCAGGGTGGTTGGGCGCCGGTCCGGACCGCGCCCTACGACCTTCGAATCCACCGCTTCGGCATCCCCCTGCCCGTTCCCGCCTTCGTGCGCGAGCGGCGCTGGACGCCGCACGGTCCGGTCGTGGGCTGGGACCGTGGGAGCGGCATCGCGCTCTCTGCGCGCTGGAGCGCGATGGAGGACGCGCGCATCACCGTTCGCGACATGGTCGGCCTCGAGCGTTCGCGATCGGCCCACGAAATCGCGCGGCGCTTTCGCAGCCTCGTGACGCCCGCGTTCAACTGCGTCGCCGCGGACGACGAGGGCCACGTCGTCTATCAGGCGGCCGGGCTCATGCCGCTGCGCCCGTTTCCGTTCGCCTACGGCCCGCTGCCCTCCGACGGACGCCACGAATGGGCCGGGTTCCTGCCGGCCGACTCGATGCCCGCCTGGCGCGTGCCGCGAGACGGCTGGGTCGTCAACGGCAACAACCGGCCGCGCGACCTTCCCGGCTGGGACCGATTCGACTGGATCCAGGACCGCGCCGCGCGCATGTCGGAGCTGATCGGCGAGTCGAAGGCGCTCACGCTCGAAGGCGCCGCGGCGATCCAGAACGACGTCTTCTCCCGCGCCGGCGCCCGTTCGAACCCGGTGCTGCTCGCCGCCGCCGATTCGCTCGCCGATTCGCTCGGCAGCCGGGCGCGCGAGGCCGTGGCGCTGATGCGGGCCTGGAACCTGCTTTCCCAGCGCGACCGGGTGGCCCCGACGCTCAATCGTTCGTGGTGGAACGTGTTCGCCCGCAGCACCGGCACCGAGGGCCTGCCCGGGCTGACGCTGGCGGCGCTGCGTGGCGAAGCCCCGGAGGTGCTGGCCGGCGGCGGCGGGACTGCCCGCCGCCCGTCGTCCGTGGCCATCGCCGCGCTCACGAGCGCGCTGGACACGCTGCAGGCGAGGCTCGGGCCCGATCTGTTCACCTGGACGTGGGGCCGCGCGCACCGGGCGTACTTCGCGCACGCGCTGGGGACACGCGCCGGTCGCGAGTGGTCGCCCGAGCCGATCGAGGAGGACGGCGACGGCGGCACCATCGCGGTGGGCGGGACGCGCGCGCCCTGGGACTTCCGGGTGACGCACGGGCCCGGCTTCCGCCACGTCGTGGATCTCGCGATCGCCGAGTCCTCGCTCGCCGTGGTTCCGCCCTGGAACAGCGACGCCTTCCGGATCGACCAGCGTCCGCGATGGGCGGAACACCGTTACATCCCGCTGCTGCGCGATTGGGGCCGCATCGAGGCGCGCGTGATTGACCGCGTCACGCTGGGCGCGAAGATCGCCACGCGCTGACTCGCGAATCCACCCTCCGGGGACCGGCGGGCGACCGCGGCCGCCTGCCGCCCCGACCCTCGACCGGCCGCGGGCCCGAAACGTTCCGAAGATCCGCCGGCCATGGCGCGGTTGGAACGCCGCGGCCGGAGACCGGTCCCGATCCGCGGGGCCGCCGCGGGCTTCCGAGTTATTGAATCCTTGCCTCGGAGTTCAATAAGTGGAAGACTCTGCCCATGGCGGCAAAGGCAATCACGCCCAGCCCGACCGTACTGGGGGCGCTTGCATCCCCCACTCGTCTGGACATGGTGGTCATCCTCGAGAGCACGCCGACGATTTCGGTCGCGGATCTCGCCAGGCGATTAGGCAAGCGCCCCGATTCCCTTTACCACCACCTGCGCACCCTGCAGCGCGCCGGGCTGGCGCAACCCGAGCGGGGCCGCTCCACGGGCGGCCGTCCGGCCGCGGTCTGGCGGTTGCGCGTCAAGTCGGTGCGGGTCGCCACGCGGAACCTCGCCGCCCGGCACGTCCCGCACGCCGAACGGGTGGCGGGCGTGGTCGCGCGCTCCGGGCTGCGCGACTACCGGCGGGCGCTGCGCCGGGCCGTGGCCGGCGAGGGACCGACTCCGCGCTACCAGCGCTCGTGCCTGTGGCTGACGTCCGCCGAGCGCGAGGCCCTGCAGGAGGCGCTGCTGCAGATGGTGTACCGCATTCGCGCCCGCCGGCCGCGTGCCGGACGGACGCCGCATGTGCTCACGCTTCTGTTGTCCGAAACCGGCCCCGCGTCCCCGGGGCCTGCGAGCAGGGCCGGCCGCCATCGTGCGGCGCGCGAGGCCTGAGGCCGAGCGCGGTCGACCAGTTTTCCCCCGGGGTCGCCCGGCCCTTCTTCCTCCTCCCGCCTCGAAGGCAGACGCCGGTCGTCGCCTGAAAAAGCGGACGGCCCGCCCACTGGCCAGGGGCGGGCCGTCCGGTTTCCGCGGGACGTGAAGGCTACTGCAACAGGATCAGCTTGCGCGTCTGGTGCACGCCGTTGGCCGAGAAGCGCGAGAAGTAGACGCCGTTCGGCACGGCGCGCCCCTGCGCGTCACGCCCCTTCCAGGCCACCGAGTGCAGGCCGGCGTCGAACTCGCCGTCGGCCGGGGTGGCGACGAGCCGCCCGCTCGCGTCGTAGACCTCGAGCCTCACGCGGCCGCGTTCGGCGAGCGCGAACAGCATCGCCGTCGAGCCGCGGAACGGGTTCGGGGCGTTCTGCAGCAGCTCCGTGGCGATCGGGTGCAGCACGGGCGTTTCGTCCGCCCGTTCGATCGAGTTCGCCAGCCCACCCGTCACGGTCAGCGTGTAGCTGCTGGTCGCTCCCGAGTAGCCGTTCACCCGCAGGTAATAGCGTCCGGTCGCGGCGCTGTAGCTTCCGGCCTCGGGGTTGGCGGTCGTGTAGCCACGGGCGACCTGTGTGAGGGCCGAGTTGTACAGGTACCAGTCGAGGTCGGCCGAAGTCCCGATCGCGAGCGAGACGTTCACGGTGCCCGCGGTCGAAACGTCGAAGTAGTAGTAGTCGTTGTCGGTCGTGCTCGCGATGCTGCCGGAGACCGCCGTGCCCGTGCCGACGGGCCCGTCCGCCGTGCCCGAGGCGTCGTTGGGCTCGGACTCCGCGCTGATCGCGCCCCCGCCCCCGCCCCCGCCCGCCACCGTCACGCTGACGTCGTCGAACGCCATGCCGTCGGTGGTGATCGGGTAGTCGTCGTACTGCTGGAACTTGACCATGAAGGTCGAGGTGAGCGAGAGCCCGTTCGACGCCGCGAGCGCGTCGAGGTCGAGCGTCACCTGCCGCCAGGTGTTGTTCGCGTAGCTCCCCGGATTCAGGCTGTAGACCTTCACCCAGCTCGTGCCGCCGTTGCTCGAGAAGTAGACGCCGTCCTGGGCCTGCGTCTCGTCGCCGAAATCCTTGGTCCAGAACGACAGGTTGACCTGCGTCTGGCCCGACAGGTTCAGGCCGAGGCGCGCCTCGGTCTGGCTGTAGCCGCCGCTCACGGCGTCGTCCATGACCACATGGTACGAGCCGGAGTGCGGCGTGTTCGTCGTGAGCCGGCGCACGCGGCCGTTGGAGGTGACGGCCGTCGTCCAGTACGAATCGAAGCCCGAGCCTTCGAAGCCCGTCGTGTACGGAAGCGTCGCGTAGCCGCCGCCCGAAGGCACGCTGATCGTGAAGTTCGCGTTGCTCATGTCGGTGGCGGTGCCGCCGCTCACGCGCACGCGGCCCTGCGTCGTCGCGGTCGAGGGCACGGTCCAGGCCTGCGTGCCGTCGTTCGGCGTTCCGGTCGCGATGTTCGTCCACGTCGAGCCGCCGTTCGTCGAGTAGTCGAGGTTGACGGTCGGGAAGCTGCCGGTCCACGTCCAGGTGATGTTGACCGACGCGCCCGCCGTGAGCGACTCGCCGCCGTTGGGCGCGGTCACCGTCACGACGTCGGTCGAACCGCCACCGCCGCCCACGGCCGCGGCCGCGTCCACCATGCCGAAGCCGGCATAGCGGTCCCAGCCGGCTCCGGACTCGACGCTGGTCACGTCCTGCGCCGTGGTCAGGAGCTGCGTGCGGATCTGCGCGTTCGTCCACGAGGGGTTCTTCGACTTGATGAGCGCGCACACGCCGGCCGCGTAGGGCGTCGCGCACGAGGTGCCGTTGAACCACTTGGAGTAGTCCGAGGGGTCGTAGCCGGCGGCGCCCAGCCGGTCGGTGGTCGGCAGGATCGTCGGCGCGATCACGTCCACGGCGCCGGCGGCGTTCTGGCTGTTGGTGCCGTAGTTCGAACCCCACCAGCGCTCGCCGTCGCAGGTGTAGCCGTTCGGGTCGGTGTTGACGCCGGGGTTCACCTCCGACGACAGGTTGCTCGAGCGCTTGCGATCGCCGCACGGCGAGGCGGCGCCCACGCCGATGACGTTGGCGTTGACGGCCGGGTAGCTGATGGTCGAGGCGTTCTCGTTGCCGGTCGCGGCCAGGATGACGCAACCGGCGTTGTAGGCGTACTGGATCGCCGTGTCGGTCGCCGGGTCGCTCGAGATCGCGGCCCCGAGGCTCATGCTGATGATGTTGGCGCCGTTGTCGGCGGCGTAGTAGAGGGCGTTCTGGATGGAGGTGAACGTCATCGTGCCGGCGCTGTTGGCGACCTTGAGCGGCATGATGCTGCAGCCGGGAGCGGCGCCCGCGGCGCCGAGACCGTTCGCGCGGCCGGCGGCGACGCCGGCACAGGCGGTTCCGTGTCCGGCCTGCGACGAGTTGTCGTCGGGGTTGGCGTCGTTGTCGCCGTAGTCGTAGCCCGTGACCTGCGTGAGGTCGGGGTGCGCGGTCTGCACGCCGCTGTCGATGATCGCGATGATCACCGACGAGGAGCCGTAACCCTGCGTGCCGTCCCACGCGGCCTGGGCGTTCGCGTCGAACCCGGGTGTGCCGACCGGCGAGCCGGTCTCGTGGTTGTTGTTGGCCCAGTTGTAGCTGAGGAGCTGGCCGGTGTTGTTGTGTCCCCAGTGCATGCCGTGGAGCGGGTCGGCCGGGACCACGGCCGGGAACGCGATCCAGTCGAGCGAGACCGCCTCGACCTGCGGGAGCTTCGCCAGCCGTTCGGCGACCGCGGCCGCGTCCTGCGTGCCGTCGAGATCCACGCGCAGCCAGCGGCCGACGCCCAGGTGCTCGGCCATCTCGGCGTTCGCGGGTTCGATGAAGGCGCGCGAGAGCGCGGTGGCGCCGCTCACCGCCAGGGCCTGGTCCACCTCCGCGAGGCCGAGCGTGACCCCGCGGGCCGGCTGGCCGAAGCGCATGCCCATCGCGGAGACCGACTGTTCCTGCGCGTCGGCGCGCAGTTGCACCAGCACCCGACCGGGCACGTGCGCCGGAACGAGCGGGGCGTTGGGCTGAAAGCCGAACTGGACCGGCGCGGAATAGACGCGCGCGGGCGGCGCTGCGGCCCGGGCCGGGAACCCGGGGGTTGCGAAGAGGATGGTGAACGAGATCAGGGCAATGAAACGACTGGGGGATCGCATCATGTACCGCCTCCAATCTGCCGTGGGACGAACGAACGCTTCGTGGACCTCCTGAAGACCGGCCAGTGAACTGCATGCGAAGGGGTCGGTGCGTTCCCGGACGCACCAGCCCCGCGCGGGCGTTGAATAGCACGGCGGTCAAGGCGTTGTCATGACAAATCGCCGGGCCGCGACCACATTAAGAATCGTGGCCGCGGCCCGGTCGAAACTGAAAACGTTTACCTGCCGCGAATGGGAAATTTCGTACGGCTTAGAAGGCGGCGATCTCCCGAACGGCCCTCACGAGGTCGTTCTTGTGGGGAAGGATCTCCTCCTCGAGCTTCGGCGCGTAGGCGATCGGCGTATCGAGCGCCCCGATCCGCCGCACGGGAGCGTCGAGGTCCATGAAGCACTCGCTGGCGATGCGCGCCGCGACCTCGGCGCCGAAGCCGCAGAACAACGTGTCCTCGTGCGCGACGACGACTCGTCCGGTGCGGGCGACGGATGCCGCCACGCTGGCGAAGTCCAGCGGCTGCATCGTCCGCAGGTCGAGCACCTCGACGTCCAGCCCTTCCTCGGCCAGCTCCTGCGCGGCGAGATAGCTGCGCTGCACGAGCGCGCCGTAGGTCACGATCGTGACGTCGGAGCCCGGTCGCACGACGCGCGCGCGTCCGAACGGCACCGTGTACTCCGCCCCGGGGTAGGGCTCCTTGGCGTAGGGCTGGCGGTAGAGGTGCTTGTGCTCGAGGAACAGCACCGGATCCTCGCAGCGCAGCGCCGTGCGCAGCAGCCCGGCCGCGTCGCTCGCGCAGCTCGGCAGCACGACGCGCAGCCCCGGGCAGTGCGCGAAGATGCTCTCGCCGCACTGGCTGTGGTACGGCGCGCCGCCGCCCAGGTAGCCGCCGTACGCGGTGCGGATCACGACCGGACAGCTCCAGGCGTTGTTCGAGCGATAGCGCATGTAACCCAGCTCGTCGCGAATCTGCATCATCGCCGGCCAGATGTAGTCGAAGAACTGGATCTCGACGACCGGCTTGAAGCCGAGCGTGGCCATGCCGATGGCGCGGCCGACGATGTTGGCCTCGGCCAGCGGCGAGTTGTAGACGCGCTTGCCGCCGAACTGCTTCTGCAGTCCGAGCGTGACGCCGAACACGCCGCCCTTGCCCTTGACCTCGCTCAGGACGTGCTCGTGTGAAGCGTCGGCGACGTCCTCGCCGAAGACCACGATGCGCGAGTTGCGTTGCATCTCGTCGCGCAACGTGAAGTTGATGCTCTGCAGGATGGTCTCGGCCTGGTCCGGGTGCTCGGGCGCCGCCTTCGCGACGAAACGGTCCGAAGCCGGGTCCACGTTGGGAGAGAACACGTACGCGGTCGCGGTGTGCACCGCGGGTTGCGGCGAGAGCTGGGCCTCCTCGGAGGCCCTGCGCACAGAGGCCGCGACCTCGGCGTGCAGCTTCTCGATCTGCTCCGCCGTCTGGAGGCGCTCCTCGACGAGCCAGCGGCTGAACGTCCGCAGGCAGTCCTGCTCGGCCTCGGCGTCCCGCTGCGCCTGCGGCTTGTACTTGGTCTCGTCGTCCGACATCGAGTGCGAATAGGGCCGGGTCACCTTCGCGCGCACGAACGCCGGACCCCGGCGGGCCCGGCAGTAGGCGACCGCCTCGGTGAGCGCGCGGAAGGACTCCACCGGATCGTTGCCGTCCACCTCGCCGACCCAGTGCAGGTTGGGAAAGCCCTTCACCAGCTCGGCGATGTTGGCGCCCGCGGTCTGCACGTCCACCGGCACCGAGATCGCATAGCCGTTGTCCTCGACGAGGAACAGGACCGGGAGCTTCAGGTTGCACGCGCTGTTGAGCGCCTCCCAGAACTCGCCCTGGCTGGTCGCGCCGTCACCCGTCGAGACGTAGACGACCTCGTCCCCGTGCGCGACGCCCTTCAACTCGGGATGCCGTGCCTCGAGGTCGCGGTACTTCACCAGCGCCTCGGCCGCGCCGACGGCCTGCAGGAACTGCGTTCCGGTCGGGCTGGACTGCGACACGATGTTGAGCCGGCGATGGCCCCAGTGGCTCGGCATCTGCCGGCCGCCCGAGTTGGGATCCTCGGCGGCCCCGACCGACGAGAGCAGCATCTCTTTCACCGTCATGCCGAGCTGCAGGCAGAGCGCGCGGTCGCGGTAGTAGGGATAGAAGTAGTCGTGGCCGGGCCGGAGCGCCTTCCCCGCCGCCGCCAGAACCGCCTCGTGCCCGGCGCCCGAAATCTGGAAGAAGGTCAGGTTCAACTTCTTGAGCCGGATCTCCTCGTCGTCGGTGCGGCGCGAGGTGACCATCGTCCGGTAGAGGCCGATCAGGTCTTCGGCCGTCAATCCGGCATGGCGGACGGCGGCGGTCGAGGTCTTGGCGGAAGCCATGGAGGAGTCCCCGTTGGAAGACGCCAGAGCGACGCGGAGGAACACGAATGTAACGGACGCTCACGAGCCGGGGCAAACCCGGATCGTGCGCCATCGCGCGCCGCTCCAGGGTCCGCGTCCGCGACGCCGGCGGCGCGGGCCCGGGCCGGATCAGTCCCGCTTCCGGGGCCGGCGGCGGCCGTGGAGTTCGCTGCGCGCCCGCTCGCTCAGAGCCTCGATGGCCGGATGGTTGAAGCGCCGCTGCAGCGAGACCGCGAACAGCTGCTCGCGCACGCCCTCGACGTTGCCGACGCGCGCGAATCCCTGCCGGCGCCGCAGGTCCCGCTCGACGACGGACGGCACGGCGAAGATGCCGCTTCCGCCCTGCCCGAAAACCATGACGAGCGCGCTGTCGTCGAACTCCCCGACCACGTGCGGACGGACGCCGTGCCGGTCGAACCACGCTTCGAGCGAACGGCGCAGCCCGGTCGTGCGGCCCGGCATCAGGAACGGCGCGCCGTCGAGCGACTTTGGAAATCGCCGACGGTAGCGCCCCGCGAGGCGCGGAACCGCCAGCAGCGTGACGCCCGATTCCCCGACCAGCCGGCTGAAGACCCGCACGCCCGCGTCGGGCCCCGGCGGCGCGTCGAGCAGCAGCACGTCGAGGTCCCCCGCCACCAGCCCGGCGAGCAGCTTCTCGGGACTGTCCTCGCGCACCACCAGCCGCGGCGGGTCGGGCGAGTCGAGCAGCGGCAGGATCAGGCGGTGCGCGACCGGCTTGGCGACGACGTCCGAGAGGCCGAACGTCAGTCGTCCCGGCCGGCGCGTCGGCCGCATGCGCACGGCGTCCATCAGCTCCTCGCCCGTCTCGAAGATTTCGTCGGCGTAGCCGAGCACGAGCCGGCCGGCGTCGGTGAGCTGCAGGCGGCGCCCCGCCTTCTCGAACAATCGCTCGCCGAGCGCGCCTTCGAGCGAGCGGATCTGCCCGCTCAGCGTCGGTTGAGCCAGACGCAGCCGCGCCGCGGCGCGCGAAACACTGCCCTCCCGCGCGGTCATCCAGAAGTACAGCAGGTGGTGGTAGTTCAGTCGCTCCATGACCGGCACCATACATCGAAATAACCGATTGCTTCCGCTCAAACTATCTATTGGAGCGGGCACGGGGAATCGTCGAACCTGCCGGCGTCGGCGGTGGACCACACCCCCGACAGGGACAAGGGACGGCGGGACGCGGTGAGCGCCCGGGCGAGGAACCCGGCGGGACGCCGCGGGAGAACCCCCACGGAGCGCCCCACCCGCCGTCCCGCGGCGGCAGCCCACGGATCGGGGGGCCGGCATGGCGACGACGACCTCCTGCAAGGAGACGCGAGCATGTACGACAACCGCATCGAAGTGACCGATCTCGACGCCGTGCGTCTGCGGACGATGGTCGCCGGGGTGCTGGCCCGGTTCGGGCCCGACCGGCGCGCGGCCGAGGAGCTTCGCCGCGAACTCGACCGGGCGAACGTCGTGCCGTCGCTGCACGTGGACCCGCGCGTGGTGACGATGCACAGCCGGGTGCGGCTGCGCGACGAGGTCACGGGCGGGGCGCTTGAGTACCTGCTGGTCTATCCGCAGCACGCGGACCTCGCCTCGGGACGGCTCTCGGTGCTCGCTCCGATCGGGACCGCGATCCTCGGTTACCGGGAGGGCGACCTCGTCGCCTGGGATGTTCCCGCAGGCACGCGTCGGTTCCGAATCGAAAAGGTGCTCCACCAGCCGGAAGCCGCCGGCCAGGATCACGTCAAGACCTTCCTGACCCGGTCCGACGTCCGGGAGTCCCCTGCCCGCCGGCCGTTCCCTCTGGCCGGCCGGCCGCATCCGGCCACCGGATAGGCGGGGAGGCGTGATTCCCCTGAGCCCGGCGGCGCCGTCGCCGGGCAGCGCCTCGCGCGCGGCGGGCGCATCGCCCGCCGCGCACCCGTTCGTGCGCCGCCCGCTCGAACGACCCTCGGGTTCGCCCGGCAGGCCGCACCCGCCGCCGGGCTGACCCGGCGGCCTGCCACGTTGTCCCGGGGCCCGCGCGGCCGAGATCTGGCGGCGCGGCGCTCGCTTGCCGGGGACACGCGGCTCCCGTCGTTGCGGTGCCATCGCCGCCATGGCCGCCCCCGGCGCGCTTCCCGAGCAATGCACCCGATGGACGCCCGGGCGTGGAGACGCGCAGGATGCACCCGGACGACGCGATTCACGCCGGCCCGAAAACGGTCCATGTTCACGCGCTGCCACGAGCCCGATGGGCGGGCCGCCCGCTCTCACGAACCGCCGTTGACGAACCCGACGAAATGGAGGATTCGAAGCCATGAAGGAGAAGCGAATCACCGTCACGGAGCACGACGCCCTGAGGCTGCGCAACCTGATCGGCACGCTGGCCGCGCGCCGCGGCGCTGATCGGCGTGCGCTCGAACCCCTGCGGGGGGAACTGGACCGGGCCGACATCGTGAAGCCGACCGAGGTGGACCCCCGCGTCGTTACCATGCAGAGCCGCGTGCGACTGCGCGACGAGGACTCCGGCGAGGAGCTCGACTACACGCTGGTCTATCCCGATTTCGCCGATCTCGAATCGGGCCAGCTGTCGGTGCTCGCACCGATCGGCACCGCCATCTTCGGCGGCCGCGAAGGCGACGTTGTCCAATGGAACGTCCCGGCCGGCACGCGGCGCTTTCGGATCGTGCAGGTGCTGTTTCAGCCCGAGGCGGCGGGGCAGGAACAGCTCAAACTCGCTGCGGCGTCCGTGGACGAAGCAGGGCAGCCCGGCGAGTAGGGCCGGGCTGTGGCGGACCCTCGTGCGGCGGGCGCCGCGCGAGGATCCGCCGCGTCAGTACCCGGCCGCGCAGCCGTCCTTGCGCTTCTCCGTCGCACCGCTCAGCACACCGGTCGCCGGGTCGCGCCAGATGGCCTGGTAGCCGCCGTAGGCGCCGACGGGCTCGGGCTCGATCCGGTGCCCGCGGCGGCGCAGCTCGGCGAGCAGCGAGTCGGGCAGGCCGTCCTCGATGTGCAGGACGCCGCCGTCCACCATCACCGTGCCGGTCGGTTCCGACGAGCCGGTGTGATGAAAGCGAATGGCGTCGCCGGCCTCCTGCAGGTTCATGCCGAAGTCCACGAGGTTGACGATCACCTGCGCGTGGCCCTGCGGCTGCATGTCGCCACCCATCAGGCCGAAGGCCATGAGCGGCTGGCCGTTCCTCGTCATGAACGCCGGGATGATGGTGTGGAACGGCCGCTTTCCCGGCTCCAGCGAGTTGGGGCGGCCGGGCCGCAGGTCGAAAAGATTCCCCCGGTCCTGCAGTCCGAAGCCGAGCGCCGGAACCACGTAGCCCGAGCCGAAACCGGTGTAGTTGCTCTGGATCATCGAGACCATCATTCCGCTGCCGTCGGCGGTGCAGAAGTAGGTGGTCTCCGGACGATTGAGCGCCGCCGGGTCACCGGGCACGTCCTTCGTCGCCGCGACCTTCGGATCGATGAGCTTCGCGCGCTCCTTCGCGTAGGCCTTCGACAGCAGTTCACGGACCGGCACCCTGGCGAAGTCTGGGTCGGCGTAGTAGCGCGCGCGATCGGCGAACACGAGTTTCTTCGCCTCGGTGAACAGGTGCCAGAAGTCGGCCGAGTTCCGGCCCATGGCGCGCAGGTCGTAGTTCTCCATGATGTTCAGCAGTTGCAGCGCGGCGATCCCCTGCCCCGGCGGCGGAAGTTCCCAGACGTCGTAGCCGCGGTAGCTGACCGAGACCGGATCCACCCACTCCGACGTGTGCCGCGCGAAGTCCTCCTTCGAGAAGAAACCGCCCTGCGCCTGCGAGTAGCGCACCAGCTCGTCGGCGATCGGCCCCCGGTAGTAGGCGTCGCGGCCCTTCTCGGCGATCAGGCGCAGCGATTTCGCGAGCGCCGGGTTCTTGAAGATCTCGCCTTCGCGCGGCGCGTGACCTCCGGGCATGAACACTTCGGCGAAGCCGGGCATGTCCTTCATGCGCGCCGCGCCCCGCGCCCAGTCGGACGCGATGACCGGCGAGAGCGGGAACCCTTCCTCGGCGTAGCGGATCGCCGGCGCCAAGTCGCGCGCGAGCGGCAGCTTGCCGTACTTCGCGTGCAGTTCCGCCCAGCCGTCCACCGTCCCCGGAACGCTCCAGGAGTAGGGCGAGTAAAGCGGAATGGTGCCGTCGGCCTCGGGCTTCACCTTCGCCGCGGTCAGCGCCAGCGGCGAGCGCCCGCAGGCGTTCAGCCCGTGCAGGCGCTGGTCCTTCGGATCCCAGACGATCGCGAACAGGTCGCCGCCGATGCCGTTCGACGTCGGCTCCATGAGGCCGAGGCAGGCGTTGACCGCGATGGCCGCGTCCACGGCGCTGCCGCCCTCCTCGAGCACGCGCAGCCCGGCCTGCACGGCGAGCGGCTGGGCCGCGCAGACCATGCCGTGGCGGGCATAGACGGGAGAGCGGGTCGCCGCGCCGCGCGCCGCGAACGTGGTCTGCACACCGGCGGACATCATCAGCGCGGCCGCCGCGAGGACGAGGAGTCGGGAACGCACGGGTTCACCTCCGGATGGGCGTGGGTGCGGGACATGCGGGGCAGGGTAGCGCGGCTCACCGCGCGGGGGCCAGCAATCCTCCGTGCGCCCGACCGCGCGCTCGGGCAGACTCACCGCCGTGGATTTCCACGGTCGCTCGTCCCAGGATGCCGGCGTCGAGGCACGGCGCGGCTCGCACATGTCGTGGCTCGCGGCTCTCGCGATCGCGGCCGTCGCCATCGCGCTGCGCGTCTGGGGGCTGGGGCGCGAGAGCCTGTGGCTCGACGAGGGTTTCACCTGGCGGCTGACGCGGCTTCCGCTTCGCGGTTTGATCGAGGCGAGCCGCGCCGACGTGCACCCACCGCTCCACCCGCTGCTCGTGAAGCTGCTGGTGCGCTTCTTCGGCGACTGCGAAACCACGCTGCGCGCCGTGTCGGTCGCCGCATCCTGCGCGGCCGTCTACTTCACCTGGCGACTCGCCCGCCGGGCGTTCGGCGAGACCGCCGCCTGGGGCGCCGCTGCGCTCGTCGCACTTTCGGCCTTCCAGGTCCGGTACGCGCAGGAGGCGCGGCCCTACGCACTGCTCGGGGCGCTCTCGCTCGCCTCGGCCGACGGCCTGCTCGCGGTGCTGGCGGACGGACGCCCGCGCGCGCGCATCGGCTGGGCGGCGGCAACCCTGACGCTCCTTTACACGCACGCGCACGGCCTGTTCGTCGTGTTCGCCGAAGCGCTGGTGCTCGCGGGAGTGGCGCGCACGCCGGCGGGGCGCGGGGCCGCGCGGCGGCTGCTGGTTCCGGCCGCGGTCGTGTTCGCGGGCTTCCTGCCGTGGGCTTCGGTCCTGGTCGCGCAGGCCCGGCGCGTGCAGCAGTCGTTCTGGATCGCGCGGCCGGTTCCGTTCGAGATGGTCCGGACCCTCCACGAGTTCGCGGGCAGCGGAACCTTGCTGGTCCTGCTCGCGTCGCTCGTCCTGCTGGCGGCGCTGCGGCGCCCGTCGGCGGCCGCCGCCCGTCCCGCCGACGACTCCGGCGCCACGGCCCCTCCGAACGCGACCGCCGCCCGGGCGCTGGTCCTCCTGCTCGCGCTCGTTCCACTGTTCGCGCCGTACGTGATCTCGCTCGCCGGACCGGCGATCTACCTGACGCGCGCGGCGATCGCTTCTTCGCTCGCGCTCGCCATCCTCGCCGCCGCCGGCTGGGCCGGGGTGCCTTCGCGTGTGGGCCGCGCGCTGGTCGCGCTGCTGGTCGTGGCCGCGAGCGTGCCACCGCTGCTCGCCCTTCACCGCGACCTTCACAAGGAGCCGTGGCGCGATGCGGTCGCCTGGCTCGAACGCGGGGCGCGGCCCGGCGACCTCGTGCTGGTCACGGCGCCCTGGTACCGCGACGGCGTCTTCGCGTACTACGCGAAGCGCCACGACCTCGATGCGCGAGGCGTTCCGGCGCACGAAGGCGCGATCACCCGCGCCGACATCGGTGCGCTCGCGCCGGCACTCGCTCGGCGCCCGCGCGTGTGGCTCGTGCGGGCCCGGACGGACGACCCCGGGGGACTGCTGCCCGCGGCGCTCGCGGCCGGGCGCGACACGGCGGCTCATCGTGAATGGCTCGTCTCGCCGCAGGGACTCACGCGCTCGCGAAGCGTCCGGGCTCTCGACATCATCTGCTATGCTGCCCCGGCGTTTTCCGCAGCCCCTGCCGACCCCGCACGTCCCGTGCGTTCCGCGCCCGCCGGGCGCTGACGATCCGCCAGCCCGAGGAGCCGACCATGCCCCGCGCCACGCGCATGGACTTCTACGACGTTGACTCGCTGCTCACCGAGGAAGAGATCCAGATCCGCGACGCGGTCGGGGACTGGGTGGACGAGCGCTTCCTCCCCATCGTCGAGGACGCCTACGACGAGGCCTACTTCCCGAAGGACGTGATTCCCGAGCTGGCCGGGATGGGGCTGTTCGGCGCGACGCTTCCCGAGAAGTACGGCTGCGCCGGCATCGGTCCGGTCGCCTACGGCCTGACGATGCAGGAGCTCGAACGGGGCGACTCGGGCCTGCGCAGCTTCGCGTCGGTGCAGGGCTCGCTCTGCATGTACCCGATCTTCGCGTACGGCTCCGAGGAGCAGCGCGAAAAGTGGCTGCCGCGGATGGCGAAGGGCGAGGTCATCGGCTGCTTCGGCCTGACCGAACCCGACTTCGGGTCCGACCCGGGAGGCATGATCACGCGCGCGAAGCGGGTGGACGGCGGATACGTCCTGAACGGCGCGAAGATGTGGATCACCAACGGTACCGTGGCGGACCTCGCGATCGTGTGGGCCAAGCTCCACGATCCGGAAAAGGGCCGCGAGGCCATCGCCGGATTTCTCGTCGAGAAGGGCTCCCGGGGATTCACGGCGCCCGAGCAGAAGCGCAAGCATTCGCTGCGCGCCTCGGTGACCAGCGAACTGGTGCTGCAGGACGTGTTCGTGCCCGAGTCGCACCGGCTGCCCGAGGGCAACGGTCTCAAGGCCCCGCTCGGCTGCCTCACCCAGGCGCGCTTCGGCATCGCCTTCGGCGTGGTGGGGGCAGCCATGGCCTGCTTCGAGGAGGCGGCGCGGTACAGCAAGGCGCGCGTCATGTTCGGCAAGCCGATCGGCTCCTACCAGCTCGTGCAGGCCGAACTGGCGAAGATGCTCACCGAGATCGTCAAGGCGCAGCTGCTCGCCCTCCAGTGCGGGCGCATGAAGGAGCGCGGCGTGTGCCGCCCGGAGCACGTCTCGATGGCGAAGCGCAACAATTGCGAGATCGCGCTCGAGATCGCCCGCCGGGCCCGGGACATCCTCGGCGCCAACGGCATCACCTCCGAGTACCCGGTCATGCGGCACATGTGCAACCTCGAATCGGTCAAGACCTACGAGGGTACCCACAACATCCACACGCTCGTGCTCGGCGAGCAGGTCACGGGGATCGCGGCCTACCGCTGACCCCGAAGGCGGCGCGGCCGCGGAAGACCGCGAAACCACGGCCCGGGGCGTCGACGCGCCGGGCCTTCGCGCGTGGCGCGAAGCCGCCCTGCCCGCGCGTCCGCCGCCCTCCCCGCGGCTCCTTCAGAGCGACGGCCGGGGTGCCGATGACGGGCGCAGGTCGCTTCCGGCCCGGGCACCACCGCCCGGACCAGGCCCCCGGCCCGGGAACCCGTGCATGAAGTCGTCATCCTGGCTGACTGCGATCGTCCCGCTGGCGCTCGCGCTGCTCCCGCTCGTCACCCCTCCCGCGCAGGGATCGGTGTTGCGCGGGACGCTGGCCGTGCCCGCGGCTCCGCCGCCCGCCCGCCACCTGAACGCCTATCCGGGACAGGCCGGTTCGATGGCGGCCCACCGCATGGCGCCGCGCGGCGCGGTGAGCGACGCGGTGCTGTGGTTCGAGCACGTGGACATCGCGGCCGACTCGCTCATCACCCCGCCGGCGCGGCCGCGGCTCGCGCAGAAGGACCAGTGCTTCGTCCCGCGCGTGGTGGCGGTGTTCGCCGGCGGCACGGTGGACTTCCCGAACCAGGACCCGATCTACCACAACGTCTTCAGCGTCTCGACCATTCGGCGTTTCGACCTGGGCAAGTACCCGAAGGGGCACTCGCGCAGCGTCACGTTTCCGAAGTCGGGTCTCGTGAACGTCTACTGCGACATCCACTCCGACATGGCCGCGTTCGTGCTCGTCGCGCCCAACCGGGCCTACACGCAGCCGCGGGACGACGGATCCTTCGCGTTGCCGGACGTGCCCGCCGGCCGCTATACGCTGCACGTCTGGCACCCCGACTTCGGCGAGTTCGAACGCGAGGTGGATCTCGCGGAAGACCGGACTCTCGCGCTGTCCTTCTGACATGCGCCTCGGCCTTCGCGGCAAGATCCTGCTGTTCACGGTGCCGCCGCTGCTCTCCCTGACGCTGGCCTCGCTGTGGCGCGTGGATCAGGACGTCTCGGAGCAGGTGCACCGCCAGGTGCGCGACGACCTTCAGCGCGCCTCGGCCTCGTTCGAGAACATGCTGCGCGCGCGCGCCGGGGCCCTCGCCGTCGAAGGCGGGGTGATCGTGCGCGACCCGAAGTTCTTCTCGGTCGTGTCGCTGCCGGCGTCCTGGAAGGACGAGCAGTTCCGCGCGACCGTCGCGGGCGTGGCGGCCGACTTCGAGCGCATCACGCGCGCGGACGTCTTCGCGGTGCTCGATGCGCGCGGACACGTGCTCGCCAGCGTCGGGCGCTATGCGCTCTCCCCCGAGTGGCTCGCGTCCACCGCGGCGAACGGCCACACCGAGTCGTGGGCGGTCGGCGAGGGCGGCATCCAGCTGCAGGTCGTGGGCACCCCGGTGCTCGCTGACGGGCGTGTCGTCGGACTGCTGGTGCTCGGGACCGCCGTGGACGGCGCGCTCGCGCGCGACCTGCGCGAACTGTCGCGCAGCGAGGTGACGTTCCTGGTTGACGGCCGCGCCACGGGCACGACGCTGCAGGAGCCCGCCGACCTCGCGGCCGCGCACGCCGCGGCGCTCGCCTCCGAGCGCAGCGCCCGCAGGGGGGAACCCCCGCCGGGAGTTCACGAGCACGCGGCCGGCGGCGACACCTGGCTCGCGGTGGCGCGTCCGCTGCCGGATTCCCCCGTCGCGGTCCGGCACGGCTACGTCATGCAGCGCTCGCTGCGTGACGAGACCGCGGTGTTGCGCCGCATTCACACCGGCCTGCTGGCTCTGGGTCTGGTCGCCGTCGCCCTCGCCCTGGCGGCCGGGCTGGTGATCGCGCAGCGGATCACTTCGCCCATCGACCGGATCGTGCGCGCCGCCGAGGCGATGGAACGCGGGGACTACGATTTTCCCCTCGAAGCCCGGGGCAGCGACGAGGTGAGCTACCTCGCCGAACGGTTCGTGGACATGCGGGCACAGCAACGCAAGGTCGTCGAAAGCCTGCAGGAGAGCATGCGGGTCAAGCGTGAGTTCCTGTCCGTCGCCTCGCACGAGCTGCGCACCCCGATCACGGTCATCCAGGGCTTCCAGGAGTTGTTCGGCGGCGGCGCGCTCGGCCCGGTGAGCGACGCCCAGCGGCGCGCGCTCGAGGCCATCGGCCGGAGCGTCTCGACGCTCTCCCGCATCGCCGAGGACGCCACGCGCATGGCGCAGATCAGCGAGGACCGCCTCGTCCTCGAGCGCGAGCGCCAGGACCTCGAGCCGATCCTGCGCGGCGCCGTCGCGGACGCCCTGGCCGAGGCGCGCGGGCGCGCCGTGCGGGTCGAGTGCGCGATCAGCGCCGGCGCGGTGTTCGCCGACGTGGATGGCGCGCGGCTGCGCGACGCAGTCGGACATCTCGTCCGCAACGGCATCCGCTTCACGCCCGACGGCGGACAGGTGCTGGTCTGGGCGCGCTCCGACGAGCGGCAACTGTACATCGAGGTGCGCGACACCGGCGTCGGCATCCCCCCCCGCCGGCTGGAACAGCTGCTCGAACGCCAGTCACCGGTTCGCGACTCGGCGAACCACCACTCGTCCAACACCCTCGAGTTCAATTCGGCCGGGCTCGGCCTCGGCCTGTCCATCGCGCGCGGCATCGCCCGCGCGCACGACGGCTGGCTGCGGGCCGAAAGCCGTGAGAACCAGGGCAGCACGTTCACCCTCGTGCTGCCCGCGGTCCAGAGTCCCGGCGCGGCCGCCGCCTGAGCAAGGAGACCGACCATGCGAACCCGGACGAGGCTCACTTCCCTGACCCTGCTGGCGGCCGGCGCGCTGCTCGCCACCGCGCCGCTGCGCGCCGAGGAGACTCCGCGCCTGCGCGTGCGCGGCCTGCTGGACCTGGTCCTGCACAACGACACGCATGCGGCCGAGATCGCCCGCTTCGACGACGAGAGCTCTCCGCTCGAATCGCAGCGAGTACGGCTGTTCGTCGAGGGCAGCGCCTCGCCGAACATCGACGTCTTCACGCAGGTCATCTTCTCGCAGGACGATTTCGCCCTGGATGGAGCCTACGCGCTCGTCACGCCGTGGCCGCAGCGCGACCTGCACCTCATGGCGGGCAAGATCCCCGCGCCGATCGGTGTGTGGGCTCCGCGCACCTACTCGAACCGCAATCCGCTCATCACCGCGCCGCTCATGTACCAGCATCACGGTTCGCTGCGCTGGGACGAGGTGCCGCTGTCCCCGGCGGCCTTGCTGGCGGCCGCCGGCACCGGCTGGGAAGGCGCCGACTACGGCGGCGGACCCGGCGCGCCGGGCATGCCGGTCGTGGACGACTACGGCTGGGACTTCGGCCTCGTCGCGCTCGGCAGCGTCGCGCCCTTCGAGTTCTCGCTCGGGATGACGAACAGCGCGCCCGGCTGGGGCTCCCCTGGAGAGGACGTGAACCACGGCAAGGCCGTGCAGGGGCGCCTCGGCTTCGTGCCCACCGCGGGCTTCCGCTTCGGGCTCTCGGGGGCGCAGGGGTCGTATCTCGGCAAGTGGGTCCGCTACTCGCTGCCCACAAACCGGACCGAGGCCGACTATCTCCAGACGCTCGGCATGGCCGATTTCGCCTTCGAGCGCGGCCGGGTGGAATTGCGCGCCGAGGCCTTCTCGAACGCGTTCGAGACCGCCTACTGCGGCACGCTTCGTTCGACCGGCGGCTACGCGGAAGCGCGCTACGGCTTCGACTCGGGTGTGTGGCTGGCCGCGCGCGCCGGGCTCATGCGCCACTCCGACCTCACCGCCGGCGCGGTCACGCGCCCGTGGGACGACGACGTGGACCGGCTCGACTGCGGACTCGGCTACCGGCTCTCGCGGAAAGCCGCGCTCAAGGCCTCCTGGCAGCGCACGCGGCTGGACCAGGCGGACGGCCAGCAGTCCTTCGACCTGTTCCTGTCGCAGCTGTCGCTCGAGTTCTGATCTCCCGGAACTTCGGCCTCAGCGCTCCGAACGCGCCGCCGAAGCGCCGCCGATGACTTCGCCGGCGTCCGCGGCCTTCGCCCAGCCCTGCTGATCGAGCGTCGCGCGCACGCGCGAGGCGAGCCATTCCGCCACCGCGGCGTGCGGCAGCAGGCCGGTTCCATCCGAGCGGTACTCGAGGCCCTTCAGCACGTCGCGATAGGGACCGAATCCGAACAGCCGGAAGGGCACGACCAGCACGCGCTGCCCCGAGCGCGCGTGGGCCGCGACGTAGTCCCGGATCGCCCGCTCGGAGGGCGCCCGGGAAGCCGGCCAGTCCTCGCGCAGGGTGAAGCCGCGCACGTCCGCGAATCCCGCCGCGGTCCGGATCGCGCCGGCGTACCCGGACAGTCGGGAGAGGATGGCGTCGTTCTCGGCCTCGTCGCCCGCGCCGTGCGCCAGCAGGACGACGACCTCCGTGCGGGGGTCCTTCGACAGGGCCCGGGCGCGTTCCGCCAGGATTTCGCCCGTGCCGGCGTACTCGTCGAGGCCGCCACGCGTGATCGCGAGGCTCGCCGTGTGCGTGATCGGCGAGGGCGCCGCCGGCGCTTGCGCCTTGTCCGCCTCCGGGTGACCGTCGTGGCCCGCGTGCGCGCCGTGCGCCATGGGCATCCCGTGCCCGGCGTGCGCATCCTGACCGGCGCCGGCCATCGCTCCGCCACCCGCCGCGTGCGCACCGCCATGCGAGTGCAGGAGGAACTTCTCCGGGGCGTCCGGGCGCAGACCGAGCAGGTATTCGGTCTGGTGCAGGAACGAGCCGTCCGAGAGGAACAGCCGCGCGACCACGATGCGGCGGACGCCCTTCGCCTCGAGCGCGTTCACGCCCGACTGCAGTGTCGCCGGGTCCGCCATTCCGAACGCGACCTCGGTGGGCCACTTCGCGCGCAGGGCTTCGGCGGTCTTCTCGACGGCGGCGTTCCATTCGGGCTCGCCGCCGTGGGCCATGACGAGCACGCCGATCGAATCGGAGGGCGCGGCGCCGGTCGTCGCGGGCACGAACGCCGGCAGCAGGGCGAGCAACAGGAGCGTCGGCAGCGACATTCGCTTGGGCATCGGGGACTCGCTTTCTCACCCGCTCAGGCGTCGGCGGTGGGATGGTGGGATGGCGCGAACGGCAACCCTCGGTCCGAACGAAAGCCACTCGGATTCGGCGAGGGCGGGCGCAAGCATGCGCATCAGTAAAGTGGCTTCAACACAGTGAAGCTTGGTTCACACCCGGGAGTGAATAGCTCCCTGGCGCGAAGCTGTCAAGCGGAACGTTCGCCGCTTGGACGGCCCGCGAGGGCGCGTGTAGCGTGCGGCGATGCGCGTCCGCACCCCACGCACCGAGTACCGGCTCGCCCGCCTTTCCGAGCGCAACGCCCCGGGCGAACCCTTCCCGCTCTTCGGCCGCTGGTTCCGGGCGGTCCTGGCGCTGGGCGGCGCCGACCCGCAGGCCGTCGCGCTCGCGACCGCCGATCGCCGCGGGCACCCCTCCTGCCGGATGATGTTGCTCAAGTCGTGGGGTCCGCGAGGGTTCGTCCTGGCGGGCAACTACTCCAGTCGCAAGGGGCGGGAACTCGCCGCCAATCCGGCCGGCGCGCTGCTCTTTTACTGGCCCGCGCTTCAGAAGCAGGTCCGCGTCGAGGGCCGGCTCGCGAGACTTCCGGGGCGCGAGAGCGAGGTTCTGTGGCAGGAACGCCCGCGGGGCGCGCAGCTCGGGGCGCTGGCCTCGGACCAGAGCCGCGCGATCCGCGGCCGCGGGGTGCTCGAGCGCCGCTTCGCGCTCGCCGCCGAGGACTGCGCCGGCGAACCGGTGCCGCGTCCCGCGCACTGGGGCGGCTGGCGCCTTCGGCCATCGCGCATCGAGTTCTGGCAGGGCCGCGCCGACCGGCTGCACGACCGCATCCTCTACCGCCGCCGCGGCTCGCGCTGGACGCGCGAGCGGCTCGCCCCCTGAGGAGGCCTGAACGTGGCCAGGAAGAAGCCCGCCCGGACCCGCGGACCGCTGGCGGACCTGCTGCGGATGGTGCTGATGGTGCCGCTCGTCTCGCTGCCGTTCGCCGGCTTCTTCGTGATCGTCTCAGGCTCGCCGTTCGCCGCGTTCGGCGGCTTCTACGCCGTCTCGTTCGTGTTCACCATCCTCGAGATGCTCGCGTCGTGGACGACGAAGCACTTCCTCCAGCCGGGGATCCTCGCGAACGCGCGGAGCGCGACACGGGGCACGATCACGCTTTCGGCCACGTACATGGGCCTCGCGATCCTCGCCGCCATCGCCGCGGCCCTGATTCTCAACTACACGTTCGTGCCGGGATTCCTCTCGGGGATTCGCTCGCTGATCACGGTGCTGGTCTACTGCCTGCTGTTCGGAACCCTCATGCTCGGCGTCTCGCTCGCGGTCATGTTCCACCGCGAAGCCATGGAGAAGTCGGGAGCCGACCGTGAACTGCTGCTCGCGCGCCGCATCCAGCGTTCGTTCCTGCTCTCGGAGTTTCCGCAGCGCTCGCGCATCGAGGTCCATGCCGTCAACGTCTCCTCGAAGCAGGTGAGCGGAGACTTCTACGACGTCGTCCCGGTCGGCGAGGAACACGTGGTGCTCGCGATCGCCGACGTGTCGGGCAAGGGCGTGCCCGCGGCGCTGCTCTCCAGCATGCTGCAGGCTTCGGTGCGCACGCAGGCGGGCGTGGTGGAGTCCCCGGCGGCGATGATGCGACGGCTCAATGAACTGGCCTGCCAGCGCGTCAGCACCGGGCAGTTCGCGACCTTCTTCCTCGCCGTGGTGGACGAGCCGACGCTGGGGTTCCGGTTCACGAACGCCGGGCACAACTTTCCCGTGCTGCAGCGCGCCCGCGGCGAGCGCGAGCTGCTCGAGCGGGGCGGCTGCGTCGTCGGCATGCTCGACGGCCCGGTCTACGAAGAGGAGGCGCTCACGCTCGCGCCCGGCGACCGGATCGTCTTCTACACCGACGGCGTGACCGAGGCCGAGCGTGAAGACGGCGAGATGCTGGGCGAGGAACGACTCTACGCCCTGCTCGACGCGGCGCCCCGGGAGCTGTCCGCGGAGCAGCTCGTCGAGCACGTGCTCGCCGGCGTGCGCGCCTGGCTCGACGGGGTCGAACCCGGGGACGACATCACCGTGATGGTGTTGCGCGTGCTCGAGCGACCTGTTTCGCGGGGCTGAGCGCCCGTTCGCGACGGGCCGCTACCGTTCGTCCCGCCCGAACGACGGTTCGTCGGGCCGGGCGTTTGCGGTCCGGGAAATCGGTCGTCCAATGGCGCGCATGAGCTCGTTCCCCTCCGTCCCGCCCGCGCACGGCCGCCGGCCGTTTCCGTGGGAAGTCCTGTGGACGCCGATCCTGTGGGCGGTGCCGTTCGCGCTGTTCTTCGGCACGCTCTGGGGTGGGACGTGGCCCGCCTACCGGATCTCGTACCTCATCGCGCTGGTCTTCTCGTACGTGATCCGGCTCAGCGTCCTCGTCATCCAGCGGCTGGTCGCGCCCGGCCTGCGGGCCCGCGCGGGCGCGGGCCGCTACCCGTGGCTGCGCGAGGGCGCGCTGTTCATGGGAACCAGCATGTCGGCCGCGCTGCTCTCCGCGGTCCTCGTGGACCGCTTCGTCTGGCACGGCTTTCTCGACGGCCCCGCGGCGTGGCGCATCACGGCGCTCTATTCGGCGCTTTTCTCGCTGCTGGTCGGCGGGATCGTGTACGCGCGCGTCTTCTACCGCGTTTCGGTCCAGCGGGCGCTGCAGGTCGAGCGCATGCGCGCCGAACTGGCTCAGGCCGAGTACCGGGCGCTGCGCGCCCAGGTCCACCCTCACTTCCTCTTCAACACGCTCAACACGATCGCCGCCCTGATCGGCGAGGACCCGCGCGCCGCGGAGGACGTCGTCACGCGCCTCGCCGACGTCTTCCGGCACTCGCTCGCCTCCGCGAACGGCCAGCCGACCCGCTTCGGCGACGAACTGGAGTTCCTGCGCGCCTATCTGTCGATCGAACAGGCACGTCTGGGCCCGCGGCTCCGCTACGAGGAAGCCATCGAGCCCGGGCTCGAGGCCGTTCCCGTGCCCGGGCTGCTCCTCCAGCCGCTGCTCGAGAACGCCGTGCGCTACGCGGCCGCCGAGCGCGCCGAGGGCGGCACGGTGAGGCTGGAGGCGCGTCGGGACGGGGACTCGCTGCTCGTGACGATCGCCGACGACGGCCCCGGCATCACGCCGGGCGCGCAGCCGAGCGGGCACGGCGTCGGCCTCGAGAGCGTCCGCGAGCGACTGCGCCTCGCGGGCGAAGGCCACGCGCTGACCGTCGCCTCGGCTCCGGGCGAGGGCACGCGCATCACCGTGCGTCTGCCGCTCGAACCCACCGTTCCTCCGACCCACCCCTCCACCCTCGACCCGGAGTTCGACCCATGCGCATGAACCTGCTGCCGATGCTCGTGACCGCCGCGCTGCTCGCGCCCTTGCCCGCTTTCGCCGACGCGAAGGCGCACGCCGACGCGGCCGGGCTCGCCGCGGCCCGCCGTCAGCTCGCGGCCGCCGTCTCGGAAGGCAGCGCTCCCGGGCTGCGCCAGGCGAGGGACGCGTTCGCGCTGCTGCGCGCCGGCGACCCCGCTTCACCTGAGCTCGCCTACTGGCTGGCGCTCGCCGACTGGCGGCTCGTCCCGGTACTGCCCGACAGCGAGAGCGCGGCGGCAAGGCAGCTCTGCAAGGAGGGCATCGCGGCGTGCGATCGCGCGATCGCGGCGCGCCCGAGGTTCGCCGACGCGGTCGCGCTGCGCGCCGGCCTGCAGGGCCTGGCGTTCCGCTTCCTGAGCCCGCAGGCCGGAATGGCGCTGGGCGCCGAGATGGAGGAAGGGTACGGACGGGCCATGGGACTCGAACCCGACAACCCGCGCGTGCTGCTGCTCAAGGGCCTGGGCACGCTGTACAAGCCGAAGGAAGTCGGCGGCGGGCCGCAGGCCGCCCGGCCGATCCTCGAGCGCGCCGTGGCGGCGGCCGCCGCGGCACCGCCCGCGGAAGGCGACAGCACTTCGATCGACTGGGGGCGGGACGACGTGCTCGTGTGGAGCGGCATCTGCGCGTCGCGGCTCGGCGACTGGTCGGCGGCGCGCGCGCGCTTCCGCGAGGTGCTCGCGCGGAATCCCGGCCACGCCTGGACCAGGTACGTGCTGCTGCCCGGAGCCGAAAAGGAGCTGGCCGCGAAGGGCGCTCCCGCCCGAGACGCGAAGTGAACGGTCGCCTGCCGGCACTCGCGCGATTCGCGCCCGTCCTGCTCGCGCTCGTCCTTGCGGCGCCGGGCGCGCTCGCGGCGACGATCAGCGGCACGGTCCTGGACCACAAGGGTCAGCCGGTCGAGTTCGCGAACGTCACCGTCCCGGCGCTCAAGCGTGGTGCCGTGACCGACGCCGGGGGACGCTTCACCCTGGAGCTGCCCGAGGGACCCGCCGCGCTGGTCATCGCCCAGATCGGCTATTCGGCGGCACGGCTGTCGGTCACCGTCGGGGCCGTGAACGCGCCGCTGCGGGTCACGCTGGACCTCGAGCCGGTGCCCGTCGCCGAGGTCAACGTCTCGGCGTCGTCGTTCGGCAAGGCCGGCAGGAGCGAGGGCGCCGTCGTCCGCCGCATGGACGTGTACATGACCCCGGGCGGCGCGGCCGACATCTTCCAGTCGCTGCGCGCGCTTCCGGGCATCAACGCTCCGACCGAAGGCGCGGCGCTGTACGTGCGCGGCGGCGACCCCTCCGAGACCGTGATCCGCGTGGACGGCGCCGAGATCGGGCACCCGTACCACTACGAAGGCGCCTCGGGCGGGCTGTTCGGGATTCTCGACGCCTACATGCTCAAGAGCGCGTTCTTCTCGAGCGGCGGATTCACCGCGAAGTACGGCGGCGCCATGAGCGGCGTGCTCGACATCGAGACGCAGGACCCGATGAACCTGCGCACCGTGAGCGTCGGCGGCAATTTCGCGGGCGCGGGCGGCTCGGCGACGTGGGCGCTCGTGCCGGACAAGGTCTCGGCGCTCGTCAGCGTCAACCAGAGCCTGCTGCCGGTGCTCTTCCGCCTCTACGGCTCGCCGGAGGACTACGAGTCGGTCCCGAACAGCTTCAACGGCGTCGCCAAGCTCCTGTGGCGCTATTCGGGAAGCGGCAAGCTGTCGCTCTTCGACATCGTCTCGACCGACCGCATCGGCGTCTATTCGTCGGCGCTCAACGTCCGCGGCCTGTACTCCTCGGACGCCGCGAACCATTTCGCGGCTTTGACCCTGCACGACGCGATCCGCGGCAAGGTCGCGGTGCGCGCGAACGTGACGACGCAGCGCTACGCGGACGATTGGGGCTACTCGGCGTTCGGCGGCCGGCGCAGCGAGCGCTCGACGCAGGCGCAGGCCGACTTCGTGTGGCCCGTCTCGTCCCGACACGAGCTGTCCTTCGGCGCGGCGTGGCGCGATCGTGGCGCGGAGCTCTCGGGTCACCAGGCCGCCGACAGCACCGATCTCGGCGCGGGCGCGCCGACGCGCGAATACGCCTACGGCACGCGCCGACGCCAGCCGGGAATCTACGCCGAGGACAAGCTGCGCCTGTGGGGCCCGCTGTACGCGACGCTGGGCGCACGCGTGGACGGCGCGGCCCGGACCGGCGAGTGGGTCGTGGACCCGCGCGGCGCGCTCGCCTGGCGCGTGGACGAACACCAGACGGTGCGCTTCGCGGGCGGCCGCTACCACCAGCTGCCCGACCCGACGAGGCTCGACCCGCGACACGGCAACCCGGACCTGAGCGACGCCTACGCCGACCACGCCATCGCCGGTTACGAGTGGAAGTCGGATTTCGGCAACGTGCGGCTCGAGGCCTATCACAAGCGATACCGCGGGCTGCCGATCACCGACTCCCTCACCTGGTTCCGCGCCGCCGGCACCGGCTTCGCCCGCGGGCTGGACGTGTTCGCGCAGGGCAACTGGCAGTCGCTGAACGGCTGGGTGTCGTACGGCCTGCTCGACGCGCGCCGGCGCGTGGACGACGACCCGTACGAGGTGCGCTCGGCGAGTTCGGTGCGCCACTCGCTCACGCTGGTCGGGCAGTGGCAGCAGTCCATTCGCTGGATGTACGGCGCGCGCTGGTCGTACTCGAGCGGCCGGCCCTACACGCCGGTCGTCGGCGCGACCTGGGACCCGGGCCGCGCGATCTGGCATCCCGTCTACGGCGAGCATGGCTCGGGCGAGATGCCGGCCTACAACCGGCTCGACCTGCGCCTGACGCGGCTGTTCTCGCTGCCGCGCGCCGGCGGCCTGCCGCCGAGCGGCGTGTGCGTTTTCTACGCGGAATGCATGAACGTTCTCGACACGAAGAACGTGCTCGAGTGGACCTACGACGCCGACTACTCGCACCGCGTCGCCACCGAGTCCTACTTCTCGCGCCGGCTGATCGTGGCGGGCGTCTCGCTGACGTGGTAGAACGCGCCGCATGAGCGATGCCCCGCTGAAGGTCGTGCTCGTGGACGACGAGCCCCTCGCCCGCGCCCGCGCCCGCCGCATGCTCGGCGAGATCGGCGGCACGGTCGTGGTCGGCGAGGCCGGTTCGGTGCCCGAAGCCGAACGCGTGATCGAGGCGGTGCGTCCCGACCTCGTGCTGCTGGACGTGCAGATGCCTGGCGAGGACGGCTTCGCCCTGCTCGCCCGGCTCGAGGCGCGTCCCGCGATCGTGTTCGTCACCGCCTACGATCAGTACGCGGTGCGCGCGTTCGAGGAGAACGCGGTGGACTACCTGCTCAAGCCGTTCCGCGCCGAGCGGCTCGCCGCGGCGCTCGCGCGCGCGCGCCGCGGGCTGGCGCAGCCCGCCGAGCTCTCGCGCCGGCTCGAGGAACTGCTCGCCGCCGTGGGCCCGGGCGGTCGCGCCGACCGCTGGCTCGACCGTTTCACCGTGCGGCTCGGCACCCGGCAGCTGATCGTCAGGGCCGAGGACGTCCTGTGGTTCGGCGCCGAGGACAAGCTCGTCTTCGCGGCGACCGCGGGCGCGAGGCACTACGTGAACTTCACGCTCGACGAGCTCGAGCGCCGGCTCGACCCGGCGCGTTTCGTGCGCGTGCACCGGGGCGCCATCGCCAACCTCGACCGCGCGGCCGCGCTGCGGCCGGGGTTCGCCGGCACCTGGCGGCTGCAACTGAACGACGAGGCGCGCACCGAGGTCCCCGTCTCCCGGGCGCGGGCGCGCCAGCTCAAGGCCCGCCTCGGGGCGTGAGGCGGCGCGCCCGGGCGGGCCGTCCGTCCGGCGCCGGCCCGCGGGGACACAGGGCGGCCACGGCAAGGGCGCGGCTTGACCGGTCCGCCGTGCGCGGCTTACATGCGTCCTTCGCGCAGCCGTCCGCACCCCGCCCAAGGAGAGGACCGTCGCATGCCGGAAACGCCCCTGAATCACTCGCGCCCCTTCCTGCAGCGCCGCACCCAGAACTGGCTGGTGCTGGGCCTCACCTACGCGGCCATGTACATGGCCCGGTACAACTTTCCGCTCGCGAACAAGGCGCTGTCGGACGCCTACGGCTGGGACAAGTCGCAGGTCGGCCTGATCATCTCGACCGCGACCCTCCTGTACGGCATCTCGGCGCTCTTCAACGGCCCGATCGCCGATCGCTTCGGCGGCCGCAGGGCGATGCTGATCGGCGCGAGCGGCGCGTTCGTCTTCAACACCATCTTCGGTCTCGGCGCGTACCTCGGCGTGCTCGGCACGGGCCCGCTGCTGCTCGGCTTCCTCGCCACGGTGTGGACGCTGAACATGTACTTCCAGTCGTACAGCGCGCTCGCGCTCATCAAGGTCAACAGCGGCTGGTTCCACGTCAGCGAGCGCGGGGTCTTCAGCGCCATCTTCGGCTCGATGATCCAGAGCGGGCGCTTCCTCGTCTTCCTGCTGCTGGCCGCGCCGTTCGTGGCCGCGCTGCCCTGGCAGTGGATGTTCTTCATCCCCGCCGCGATCGTCCTCGTCATGGTGATCCTGACGTTCCTGGTCGTGCGGGACACGCCCGCGGACGCCGGCCTTGGGCCGTTCGATCCGCAGGACGCGACCAGCGGCGACACCGAGAAGATCACCTTCGCCTACGTGGCCCGCAAGGTGTTCACGAACCCCATCGCCATCACGATCGCGGTCGCCGAGTTCTGCACGGGTCTCGTGCGCGGCGGCTTCGAGCAGTGGTTCCCGCGCTACATGCAGGAGGTCCAGCACCTCAAGCTGAGCGACCCGATCTTCCAGAAGAACGCGCTCGCCATCGTCGCGTGCGGAATCCTCGGCGCGTTCGTCGCCGGCTTCGCGTCCGACAAGCTGTTCCAGCACCGCCGCCCGCCGGTCGCGTTCATCGGCTACCTGCTCCAGGTCGTCTGCCTGTTCGTCGTCTGGAAGGCGCCGAGCATGGGCGCCGTCATCGCCGCGTTCATGGTCAACTCGATGGCCATCTCGATGGTGCACTCGATGCTCTCGGGCACCGCTTCGATGGACTTCGGCGGCAAGCGGGCCGCCGCCACCGCGGCCGGCATGTTCGACGGCATGCAGTACGTCGGGCAGTCGTTCGTCGGCTGGGGCATGGGGACGCTGCTCGACCGCTTCGGCTGGCACGCGTGGGGCTCGAGCATGATCGGCTTCGCCGCCCTGGGCGGGGTGCTCATGCTGTTCCTGTGGAACGCGCGGCCGAACCCGAAAGCCGCGGCGCACTAGCCCCTGACGAATCCTTGCGCTCCTGCCGGGGCCTCGCGGCATCTGAGCCGGCGTCAGGCAGGAGCGGAAGCGCACCCCGAACGTCAGGAGCGGTCATGTCCATTCGTCCCGTCCGCAGGATCCTGGAGTCCCAGCCGACCCTGGAAGGCGCCGGCGTGAAGCTGCGCCGTGCGTTCGGCTTCGGCGATACCGACCAGACGGACCCGTTCCTGCTCTTCGACGATTTCCGCAACGAGCGCCCGGTGGACTACATCGCCGGCTTCCCGTGGCACCCGCACCGGGGCATCGAGACGATCACCTACGTGCTGTCGGGGACCGTCACGCACGCGGACAGCCTCGGCAACGCGGGCGCCCTCGGAGCCGGCGATGTCCAGTGGATGACCGCCGGGCGCGGCATCCTGCACCAGGAGATGCCGCAGGGCGACACGAACGGGCGCATGCACGGCTTCCAGTTGTGGGCGAATCTGCCCTCGAACCTCAAGATGACCGCGCCGCGCTACCAGGACGTGCCGTCGAAGGACGTCGCCGAGGTGACGGACGACGACGGCACGCGGGTGCGCGTCATCATCGGCGATTTCTGGGGCAAGCGGGGCCCGGTCGAGGGCATCGCGGCCGATCCGCAGTACCTGGACGTCTGGGTGCCGCCGGGCCGGCGCAAGACTCTGCCCATCGACACGCGGCGGAACGCGTTCGCGTACGTCTTCGAAGGCGACGGCGAGTTCCGGGACGCTTCGGAGCCGATGGGTGTCCTGACCGACGCCGGCGGACCGGTGGAGACGCTGGTCCGGCACAAGGCCGGCAATCGTTCGCTCGTGATGTTCGGCCCCGGCGACGAGGTCGTGGTGCGCGCCGGCGAGCACGGCATCCGCTTCCTGCTCTGCTCGGGCCGGCCGCTCGAGGAGCCGGTGGCCTGGTGGGGACCGATCGTGATGAACACCGCGCAGGAAATCCGCACGGCGCAGGCCGAACTGCGCAGCGGCACGTTCATCAAGGACGGGAACCCGCCGGGCGGGGAACCGGCCGGCAACTGAATCGCGGTGCGGGCGCGACGCGTCCGCATCGTTTTTCCCGCCGTCTCAGATGCCCATGTCGCCGAGCGTCCTGGCGGCGCGCGCCATGGTCGCGGTCAGATCGGGATGCGAGACCTCGAAGCGCGTGATCGCGGAACGCAGGCGGTCCGCCAGCGACTCACGCCGGCCGTCCGCCGTGCGCTCGAGCGCCGTCTGGATGTCGGCGGCGAGCTGCCGAAGCAGCTCGCGGTCCGCGGCGGAGACGGGCTTTCCGCTTTCGAGGGTCGAATGCAGCTGGGTGAGCAGCTCTCGAACCGGGCTGTCGGTCATCTCGGGCTCCGAACCGTTGTTCGTGCGGGAGGCATCCACCGCGGGGTTGGGGGGGCTGTCCGGCACGCGGAGACTACCCGTCCGCGCACGCGAAGACGAGTCTCAGTGCGCCGTCCACTTCGGGGTGGCGAGGAACAGCCCGTCGCCGAAACCGATCTGCCAGGCCATCCACAGCCCGAACGCGAGCGACAGGACGCCCGTCGCCACGTGGATGAGCCGCGCCGCTCCACCCCAGCGCCGGGCGACGGTCGCGACGGGGAGCGCGAAACCGGTCGTGATGAGCGACATGCCGAGCAGCGTGCCGGCGCCGAACACCAGCAGGTAGCCGCACGCCCACAGCGGATCGCGGACCGTGGCCAGCACGAGCAGCGCCACCGCCGCGCTGCCGGCCAGTCCGTGCACCAGTCCGACCACGAACGCGCGCCGCGCCGGCGGACGCGAGGCCGCATCGCCGAGACCCGGATCGGCGCGTCGGCGCCGGCCCAGGTTCAGAAGCCCCACGGTGATGAGCGCGAGCGCGACGCAGAACTCGAGCGCCAATCCCAGGCGAGGCGGCACGACCCAGTTGAACAGGATGATGCCGGCGCCCACGGCGAACAGCGTCAGCGTGTGGCCGGCGCCCCACACGACGCCCAGCCACAGCGCCGGCAGCACGCGCCGCTCGCGCGCGGCGATCGTGGTGACGGCGACGACGTGATCGGCGTCGGCGGCGTGGCGCAGCCCGAGCAGCAGGCCCAGGCCGAGGATCGCGAACAGGTTCATGGCCGGCAGGCTCTCACGCGCCCGCCGTGCGGTCGAGGCGGCCGGGCCATCCGCGGGGCGCCAGCGGGCGCGGCGCGCTCCGAGGAGCCCTCGCCGCGCCCGGACGCCGGGCCGTGAGCCTCAGGCGGCGTTCAGACGATGCCGACCTTGACGCAGTTGATCGGCGGCAGCGAGTCGAACAGGCACTCGAACTCGTCCCCGCCGTCGCGGCCGATCCACAGCTGGCCGGTGGTCGTGCCGAAGTAGAGGGCGGGGTTCTTGTGCTCGTCCATGTCCATGCCGTCGCGCAGGACCGTGAAGTAGCTCTGCTTCCTGGGCAGTCCCTTCGCGCACTTCTTCCACGAACCGCCGCCGTTCTCGCTTCGCCACACGCCCGGGCTGCCGCCGGGGCAGGTGCGGGTCATGGGCTCGAGCGGCAGGACGTAGACCGTGTCGGGGTCGTGCGGGTGCACCGAGACGGGGAAGCCGAAGTCGGTCGGAAGGCCCTTCGAGATCGAGTGCCAGGTGTGGCCGTGGTCGTCGCTGCGCAGCACGCCGATGTCGGGCCGAGGTCCGCCGGGCCCGTTCCACTCGCTCCAGCCGCCGTGGTTCTGCATGTACATGCGCCCGGGCGCGCCTTTCGCGACGACGATCTTGTGCACGCACTGTCCGAACTCGGGGTAAGGATCGGGCACGAAGCCGGCGCCGACGCCGTCGTTCGCCGCGCGGAAGGTGCCGCCGCCGTCCTCGCTCAGGTAGTGCCCGCCGGTCGAGATGCCGAGGTGCAGGCGGTTGCCGTCGCGCACGATCGTGTGCATGCACAGGCCGCCATTGCCCGGATGCCACTGGCGCGCATGCTCGTGGTTGCTGATGCCCTCGACCATCTCCCACGAATCGCCGCCGTCCCCGCTGCGGAAGAGCGACGCGGGTTCGACGCCGGCGAGCAGCTCCTTCCTGTCCTCGCCCGGTTCGAGCGCCCAGATGTTGGCGAGCGCGCGGCCGTCGTCCTTGGGGAACGCCGGCGCGGATTTCGTCTCCTTGAACGATTTGCCGAGGTTCGTCGAGACCAGGACCTTCATTCCGAAGAACGGATTGCAGCTCGAGGCGAAAAGCCGGGTGGAGCCGCGATCGTCGATCAGCGTCGAGTAGACGCTGACCCCGGGCCCGAACGGACCCCGCAGCTCGAACCGGCCGCGGCTCTTCGCCGCCTCCGCGACGAACACGCCCTTCTTGGTGCCGACGGTGACGACGACGCGCTCCGGCATCTTCTAGCCTCCTGAGACCGCGGGAAGGATGGTGACGACGTCCCCCGGGGAGAGTTCGGTGTCGAGACCTGTCGCCAGGTCCCGCGTGTTGGCCGAGTTGACGAACACGTTGATGTGCCGGCGCACCGCGCCGGTTTCGTCGCAGAGGTTGCGGTGCAGTTCGGGCTGCGTTCTTTCGAGCAGCACGAGCGTCGCCCGAACGGTGTCGGCCGTGAGCGTCAGTCGCGTGACGCCGCCGCAACACTGGCGCAGCATTCCCGGAAGCTGGACGGTGATGGACATGAGGGCGCATCGTCGCCGATTCACCGGGCGCCCCGCCAGCGGGAAATGACGGTGCGTTCCGTCCGCGTCCGGCCGATGTCCGGCGAGTGGCTCCTCCGGACCTCCGGCGGGTGCCGGTCTCCTCCCGCGCCCCGCAACGCAGGGCGAAGCTCACCGCTCCTGCGAGCCGATTCGCGCGACGCTCCTCGGGGGCGGGCGATTCCGGCGGGTGGGCCGTTGCTCCGCTCGGCTAGACTGCGGCGCCTCCCTTTGCCCTTCCCTCGCCGCGAGCCGCCCATGCTCAAGCCGTATTTCCAGCTTCCCCGCGCGATCCACGTGCTCTGCCTGGGCACGCTCGTCAATCGCGCCGGAACCTTCCTCGTTCCGTTCCTGACCCTTTACCTCACGACGCAACTCGGACTGGGCGACGCGTTCGCGACGCAGGCGATGGGGCTCTACGGACTGGGCGGCATCCTCGCGGCGCTGACGGGGGGCCACCTCGCCGACCGGATCGGCCGTCGCACCGTCATGCTGGCGAGCCTGCTCGGCGCCTCGGCGGTGCTGCTGGTGTTCGGCCGGCTCGGCTCGCCGGCGGCGATCCTGGCCGCGGTGCTCGCCGTCTCCTTCCTCGGCGAGATGTACCGGCCCGCCGCGTCGGCGATGATCGCCGACCTCAGCCCGCCCGAGGAGCGCCCGCGCGCGTACGCGCTCATGTACCTGACGATCAACCTCGGCATGACCGTCTCTCCCATCGTCGGCGGGTTCATCGCCGGACATTCGTACCAGTGGCTCTTCTGGGGCGACGCGGCGACGAGCACGGCGTACGCGCTGATCCTGCTGCTGGCGGTGCGCGAGACGCTGCCCGCTCGCGCGGTTCGCACGGCGGCCGATGGCGCCGTCGCGGACGTCGCCGCGCCCGCCCCCGACGGGCCCCACCCGCCGCTCGCCGCGATCGCGCGGCGGGTCCTCGGGCATGGCGTGTTCCTCGTCTTTTGCCTCGCGACGCACTTCGTGAGCCTCGCCTACATGCAGTCGCACACCACGCTGCCGCTCTACATGAAGGGGCTCGGGTTCGGCCCGCAGCAGTACGGAATGATCACGGCGGTCAACGCCGCGCTCATCGTCGCCTTCCAGCTTCCCTTCACCGGCTGGATCGCCCGCTTCCCGCGCGAAGCTCTGCTGGTGTGCGGCGCCCTGCTGACCGCGGTCGGATTCGGGCTCACGGGCTTCGCGACAACGCTCCGGGCGCTCGCGGGGAGCGTGGTCGTGTGGACCGCCGGCGAGATGCTGCAGTCCGCCTATCTCTCGGCCGTGGTCGCCGACCTCGCGCCACCCGATCTGCGAGGGACCTACATGGGCATGGTGACGCTGGCGTACGCGAGCGCGCTGATGATCGGCTCGCCGATCGGCGGCCTCGTACTCGAACGTTACGGCGCCGGTGCGCTGTGGACCGGCTCGTTCGCCGTGGCGCTCGCCGGCGCCGCCTGCTACACCGCGATCGGCCCCGCCATCCGCCGGGCGCACGCCGCGCACGCGGGAGGGGCGCCGCCGACCGGGCGCTGACGGCGCCGGTCGCCCCCACCCGCGCGCGGCCTCGAGCGCCCTCACCGGGCGCGCACCGGCGCCGTGCCTGCTAGAGTGCCCGGCCCATGATCGCGTTCAACGGCGTCTCCAAGCAGTACGGCAGGCAGGTCCTGTTCGTCGAAGGCACCTTCCAGATCGACCCCGGCCAGAAGGTCGGACTGGTCGGCCCCAACGGCGCCGGCAAGACCACCGTGTTCCGCCTGATCCTAGGCGAGGAGTCGCCCGACGAGGGCGACGTCACGGTGCCGAAGCGCCTGTCGCTCGGCTACTACCGGCAGGACATGGGCGAGATGTCCGGCCGCTCGGTGCTCGACGAAGCCATCGCCGGCAGCGGCCGGCTCGGTGAACTCCATCACGAGCTCGAAGCCCTGCAGGACGCGCTCGCCGACCCCGAGCGCGCGGACGAGATGGAGAAGCTGCTCGAACGCTTCGGCCACGTTCAAGACGAGTACGAGCGCGGCGGCGGCTACGATCTGGAGTCGCGAGCACGCGTGATCCTGCACGCCCTCGGGTTCGAGGACGCGCAGGTGGACGGCGAGGTCGGCGCTCTCTCGGGCGGCTGGAAGATGCGCGTCGGACTCGCCCGCATCCTGCTCGGGCGGCCCGACGTGCTGCTGCTCGACGAGCCCACGAACCACCTCGACATCGAATCCATCCTGTGGCTCGAGTCGTTCGTGCGCGACTACCCCGGCACCGTCGTCATGACCTGCCACGACAAGGATTTCATGAACCGGATCGTGGACCGCATCCTCGAGATCGACGGCGGCGAGTTCACGAGCTACACCGGCGACTACGACTTCTACGTCCGACAGCGCGAGATCGCCACCGCCAACCGCGAGGCCGCCTACGCGCGCCAGCAGGCCATGCTCGCCAGGGAGAGGCGCTTCATCGAGCGCTTCCAGGCGCACGCCGCCAAGGCCGCGCAGGTGCAGAGCCGCGTGAAGAAGCTGGAGAAGATCGAGGTCGTCGAGTTGCCGCGCACGCGCAAGGTCGTGGAGTTCCGCTTCCGCACGCCGCCGCGCTCGGGCGAGGACGTGCTGCAGATGAAGGGCGTGCGCAAGGCCTACGGCGAGCGCGTCGTGTACGACGACTTCGAGTTCACCGTGCGGCGCACCGAGCGCTGGTGCGTGATGGGCCGGAACGGCGCTGGCAAGTCCACGCTGCTCAAGCTGGTCGCCGGCCGGACCGAGCCCGACGCCGGCACCATCCGGCTCGGCGCCAACCTCAGGGTCGGCTACTTCGCGCAGCAGGCGCTCGACCTGCTCGACCCTTCGCTCAGCGTCTTCGAACAGATCCAGCGGGACTTTCCGCTCGAGAGCCAGGGCGCGCTGCGCAACCTGCTCGGCGCGTTCCAGTTCTCGGGCAGCGACGTGGACAAACCCGTCCGCGTGCTCTCGGGCGGCGAGAAGTCCCGGCTCGTGCTCGCGCGCATGCTGTTCGACCCGCCCAACTTCCTGATTCTCGACGAGCCGACGAACCACCTGGACCTCGAGACCAAAGAGATGCTGGTCGCCGCGCTCTCGGACTTCGAAGGCACGATGCTGTTCGTGAGCCACGACCGCACGTTCCTGCGCGGACTGTCGAACCGGGTGCTCGAGCTGCGCCCGGGCGACGGCGCCGACGTCCCCGCGCAGCCGCCGTTCCCCTACCCCGGCTCGTACGCGGAGTACGTCGAGCGCACGGGCAGCGAGGCGGCGGGGGTGCATCGGTAGCGCGGGGCACCGGCGCCGCGGAGCGCGGTCCTCCTCATCGCGTGCTGTCCGCGGGCGTCCAGAAGCGGCCGAATTTGGCCCACCAGGCCGCCGCGACATCGCGCGGAGCACGGTCGGGCTGATCGTAGAACTTCACGTACTCCCCGCCCGTTCTCGCCAGGATGCGCTCGTCTTGCGTCACGAACAGCAGCGCGTCCTGAACGCGTTCACGGACGAAGTGATCCGGGTCTCCCATCCGCTTCAGGAGCAGCGGCACGATCCCGGGCCCCATCCGCCCCAACTTCTCGGAGGAGTCCCACGACAAGGTCTGCACGTCAGAGCAGCCGCCGATCGAGTAGAGGGTCGTGTCCGCGAGGTGCGCGAGGTACCAGGCGGCGGAGTCGGCGTCGAACGCGAGATCGCCGCGGGTGAACGGTTGCGTGATTACGGTCCGCGTCGACCCGCCGTGCGCCAGCACGCTTTCGGCATAGGCCATCCCCCGGCGGATCCGATCGCGCTGCGCGAGCCCTCCCGGCAGGTCCAGCCATCGGCTGATCGTGACCAGACCCCGCGGCGTTCCGAGGCTGTCGCGGGCCACACGGCGACGCCCCGGTGCGGCCGCGCGGTCGGCGAACGCGTCCGTGCGTCTCGTCGCGGGCGGGTCGGATGGCCTCGAGTAGCCGACCACCCAGAGGTCGGTGGCGTTCGCCGTGGCGGCCGACGCCGCTCGGAACAGCCGCCCCGCCAACGCGGGCTCGACAGGTCCTGCGCGACGGACGCCGGCCGGCCAGAAGGGAACGACCGCGATGGACCGCGGCAGGAGCGCGCGCAGCGCCCGGCCAAGATCCTCGTCGGAGACCACGATCACGGCGCTGCTCTCCGGATGCGCACCGGCCTCGATTCTCGCGGCGAGCCCGCGAAGCGGATCCGGCCGCGCGGCCGCCCGCGCGCCGGAGCCGCAGACGACGGCCGCCACGGCGGCGACGCCGATCAGACGCACGAGGCCGGGGCCGGTCCGCATGCGGCGGTTATCGGCGTGGATTGCGGCGCACTGAAGGGACCCGGCGAGAGCGTCCGCTCGCCGAAGGCGCACGGCTCACGCCGCTGCCGGCGCGACATGCATGCGACGCCGCGGCCCCTCCCTCGCGCTACGGAATCGGCGGCGGCGCCGGCTTCCCGCCCTGCTTCTCCCTGACGAACACGGCGGGCAGCTCGCGGTCCCGGACCAGCTTGTTGAAGGCGTCGAGTCCGGGGCCGAGCGCCTCGCGGATCACGGCGAGCTGCTCGTCAATGCGCGCGGCGACGTCGGCGTAGACGGCGGCAGCCTGGTCGGTGGGCGGCGCGTCGGCGCCGTCCACGGTGTCCGTCAGCTGGCTCAGCTTGTTGTTGAGCCGGACCGGGTAGTTGAGCGGATCCTGGCTGCTCTTGTTCCTGGTCTGATACAACGCTTCTTCGGCGGCGGTCAGCTTTTTCGTCAGCGCGTTGGCGGCGGCGGCGACGGTCGTGTCCCTGCCGGCGGCCTTCGCGCGGTCGGCGACGGCCCTGATCTGTTCGCGCACCTCGCGCAGGCGCGTGATGGCGTCGTGCGTCTCGGTGAGCTTGTCGCGGATGCGCGCGTGCAAGTCGTAGCGGCTCTGGTAGTCGGCCTGCGTCGCGGCGACGCGCGGGTCTTTGCGGACTTCGAAGTTCACGACCTGGGCCTGACCATTGGCGGTGAACCTGGCCTGATACGCGCCGGGCGCGACGCGTGGACCCTGCAGGCCGCCGCCCCACAGGATCAGTCCCTTGAAACGCGAGGCCTCGGCGCCGCGCAGATCCCAGGTGAACCGGTTGAGCCCGGCCTTCGCCGGCAGCTTGCGGGCGCCGCCGAACGCGAAGGGCATGCCTTCGCCGCCGCCCGGCGACCCGGAGGGGTCGGCGTCGGGATCGTCGAGGTTCGAGTACTTCCGCACGAGCTTCCGGTCGGAGTCGAGAACCTCGAGCGTGATTTCCTGCTTCTCCCTCGGCTCGGCGGCGAGCCGGTAGTAGAAGGTGGCGCCGGCCGGCGGGTTCCCCCCCAGGTTGCCCCGGGCGCCGAAGCCGCCGCCCCCGCCGTACAGGTACGCGGGCGTGGGCGTGAACAGCCATGCCCCCGCGGCCGCCGACTTCACGCTCGCCTGACGCAGTGGTCCGAGGTCGTCGAGAATCCAGAACGATCGGCCCTGCGTGGCGACGACCAGCGCGTCGTCCTTGACCACCAGGTCGGTGATCGGCACCAGCGGCAGCGCGCCGCGTGCCTCGCCGTCCGGCTTCGCGAGGTCCGCGATCAGGCCCGGACGGTTGACGCGCAGTGGCCGCCAGTGGGCGCCCTCGTCCACCGAGAACCACAGGCCCGTCTCGGTTCCGGCGTAGAGCAGCCCCTCGCGCACCGGGTCCTCGCGCACGACGCGCACGAAGCCGCCGTCCGCGGGCAGGTCGCCGGCGACGGAACGCCAGGTGCGGCCGTAGTCGTGCGTCACGTACGCGTAGGGTTTGAAGTCGTCCAGGCGGTAGCGGTGCGCCGCGACGTAGGCGGTGCCGGAAGCGTGCGTGCCGACGTCGATGCTGTTGATGGTCGCCCACTCGGGAAGCCCCGGCGGCGTCACCTTCCGCCAGTTCCGGCCCGCGTCACGCGAGACGTGCACGAGGCCGTCGTCCGATCCGGCCCACAGCACGCCCTTTTCGAGCTTCGATTCGGCGAACGCGAAGATCGTGCAGAAGTACTCGACGCTGGTGTTGTCCTGCGTGACGGGCCCGCCCGAGGAGACGAGCTTCGCGGGATCATTGCGCGTCAGGTCGGGGCTGATGACCTCCCAGCTCTGGCCTTCGTTAGTCGAGCGGTGCAACACGTTGGAGGCGGCATAGACGGTGTTCGGGTCGTGCGGCGAGATGACGATCGGAAACGACCACTGGAAGCGGTACTTCGCGCCCTCGGCGCCCCAGCCCATCGGGTTGTCGGGGTACGGGTTGACGTCGCGCTCCTGTTCGCTGCGGCGATCCACGCGCGTGAGCAGACCGTTGTACGAACCGGCGTAGACGATCCCGGGCTCGCCGGGCTTGGGCGCGATCCAGCCGCTCTCTCCGCCGCCCACGTCGTACCAGTCGGTGCGGCCGATGCCGAAGCCGGCCGTGCGGCTGGCGATGCCGACCGTCGAGTTGTCCTGCTGCGCGCCGTAGACGCGGTACGGGAACGCGTCGTCGGTGGTCACGCGGTAGAACTGCGCGGTCGGCTGGTTCTCGAGCGAAGTCCACGACAACCCGCCGTCGTTCGAGACGCAGGCTCCGCCGTCGTTGCCCTCGATCAGGCGCTGCGGGTCGGCGGGGTCCAGCCACAGGTCGTGGTTGTCCCCGTGCGGCGTGCCGACGCGCTGGAAGGTCACGCCGCCATCGCGCGAGCGCATGCAGCCCACGTTCAGCACCCACACGACGTCGGCGTTCTTCGGATCGGCGAAGACGTGCGTGTAGTACCAGGCGCGCTGGCGCAGGTCGCGCGACTCGTTCGTACGCCGCCAGGTGCGACCCCAGTCGTCGGAGCGGAACACGCCGCCGGCGTCGGCTTCGATGACCGCGAAGACGCGGCCGGCCTGCGCGCCGGAGGCGCTGACGCCCACCCGGCCCCAGACCCCCTTCGGCAGGCCTTCGGCCGCGAGGCGTGTCCACGACTCGCCCGCGTCGGTGGACTTCCACAGGCCGCTGCCGGCCCCTCCGCTCGAGAGGCTCCACGGCGTGCGATAGACCTGCCAGGTCGCCGCGTAGAGGATTCGCGGGTTGAGCGGATCGAGGCTCACGTCGATCGCTCCGGTGCTGTCGTTCACGAACAGCACGTTCTTCCACGTCACGCCGCCATCGCGCGTGCGGAAGACTCCGCGCTCGCGATTGGGACCGAACGTGTGGCCGAGGGCGGCGACGTACGCGACGTCCGGGTCGCGAGGGTCCACGGCGATGCGCCCGATCTGGCGCGTGTCGGCGAGTCCGAGGTGCGTCCACGTGCGGCCGGCGTCGGTCGAGCGGTACACACCGTCGCCGTGCGAGACATTGCCGCGGATGCAGCCTTCGCCCATTCCGACCCAGACGACGTTGGGGTCCGAGGGGGCGACGGAGACCGCGCCGACCGAGCCCGTGCCGAGCTGTCCGTCGGAGACGTTGCTCCAGTCGTTGCCGCTGTCGGTGCTCTTCCAGACGCCGCCGCCGGTGCCGCCGAAGTAGTAGACGTTCCGCTGCCCGACGACTCCGGCGACCGCGGTCACGCGCCCGCCGCGGAACGGTCCGATGTTGCGCCACTGCAGCGCCGCGAGCTGTCGCGAGCCGTAGGCGTCGGGGCTGATCGCGGCGCTCTTCGCCGGCGCGGCGGAACTCGGAGGCGGAGCCAGCATCAGCAGCGCGGCGACAAGGGGCAGGACGATCGTCATCGGGGAGCGCGACATGGAGCACCTCGGGTGGGGCTGCCGGAAGGACTCATGCGGTGGGATCGCGAGTTCGTGACCGTAGGTCGTGCGTGCGGCCGCGCTCGCGGGCATCGGACGGGCGCGGCCATCCTCGCACCGAGCGCGAGGCCGGGGACCGGCGCCGGCAGGACGCGGTCCGGTTGACTTCGCCGGGTCGCGGGCTATCTTCAGGGCCGTCAGCTGCCCAGCGAGAGTCGCGTCGCGCCGCTGGCGCCCTTGCCAGCACCCAGTTCAGGAGAACCGCGGGCGGACTCCGGGCACGGCCGCGGCCTGTCGCCGACATGGCGAAATCCTTCGATACGTTCATGACTCGAGGCCACCGCGAAGGGCGCGGGCGGCCTTTTTCGTTGCTCCGCTCTGGAGGACATCATGGCGGTCACCGTGGATAAGCCGACCCATGGCCACAACGCGTTCGCGATGGCGCAGGCGCAGTTCGACGGCGTCGCGGAATACCTCGGACTCGACGCCTCGACGCGCGAGTTGCTCCGAAATCCGCTGCGCGAATACCACTTCGGCATTCCGATCCGCATGGACGATGGCTCGACCCGGGTCTTCCGCGGCTTCCGCGTGCAGCACAACGACGCCCGTGGGCCGGGCAAGGGCGGCATCCGCTTCCATCCGCAGGAGACGGTGGACACGGTGCGCGCGCTGTCCATGTGGATGACCTGGAAGTGCGCGGTCGTGGACATTCCCCTCGGCGGCAGCAAGGGCGGCGTGGTGTGCGACCCGCACAACCTGAGCGCCCGCGAACAGGAGCAGGTGTGCCGCGGCTGGGTCCGGCAGATCTCGCGCGACGTGGGCCCACTGCTCGACGTGCCGGCTCCCGACGTCATGACCACCCCGCAGCACATGCTGTGGATGCTCGACGAGTTCGAGCAGATCCACCGCGGCCATTTCCCCGGCTTCATCACCGGCAAGCCGGTGGGCATGGGCGGCTCGCTGGGCCGCACCGAGGCCACGGGCTTCGGCGTGGTCTACACGATTCGCGAGGCGCTCAAGGAGCTGGGGATTCGCCCCGAGGCGACCACCGCGAGCGTGCAGGGCTTCGGCAACGTGGCGCGGCACGCGATCCAGCATTACCACCAGCTCGGCGGCAGGACGGTGTGCGTGTCGTCGTGGGACCAGGCCGACCAGACCTCGTACTCGTTCCGCAAGACCTCGGGCGTGGACCTCGACGAACTGCTCGCCATCACCGACAAGTTCGGCGGCATTGACAAGGCGAAGGCGAAGGCGAAGGGCTACGAGGTGCTGGACGGAGACGCGTGGATCGCGCAGGAGGCCGACCTGCTGATTCCCGCGGCGCTCGAGAACCAGATTCGCGGCGACAACGTCGAGCGCATCCACGCGCGCGTGAAGCTCATCGCCGAGGGCGCGAACGGCCCGACGACGCCCGAGGCCGACGCGGTCCTCAAGCAGCGCGGCATCTTCGACATCCCCGACTTCCTCGCCAACGCCGGCGGCGTGACCTGCAGCTACTTCGAACAGGTCCAGAGCAACATGAACTACTACTGGGAACGCGACGAGGTGCTCGGCCGGCTCGACGTCAAGATGACGGCGGCCTACGGCGCGGTGAGCGAGCTGGCGCGCAAGCGCAAGCTGTACATGCGCGACGCGGCCTACGTCATCGCCATCAACCGCGTCGTGCAGGCCTGCAAGCAGCGCGGCTGGATCTGAGCGGAATGACCGCTTCGCGCGGGCCCGACGACGACACGCGCCGCGACCTGGCGGAGCGGACCAAGGAGCTGGAGTGCCTCTACCGCGTGGACGCGCTGCTGCGCCGCGCGGGGCCGCCGTCCGTGGACACCCTGGCCGAGGTGGCGCGAACGCTGCGGACGGCGCTGCGATTTCCGGAGGTCTGTCGCGTACGCCTGGTGGCCGGCGACACGACCGTCGGGGACCCGGACTTCCGGCCCTCACCGTGGACCCTGCGCGCTCCGATCCGAGTGCCGGGCGAAACCGAGGGCGTCCTCGAGGTCGTCTACGCCGAGGAGCGGCCGAGCGCCGACGAGGGTCCGTTCCTCGCGGAGGAACGCCAGTTGCTCGAGATGGTGGCGGACCGGCTCGGCCGCTACCTCGATCACGCCCGGCTGCGGCAGGCCTTCCGGGAGATGGAGGCGACCGGGCGCACCGGCCAGCCGGCGGGCGGCTCGTGGCGCGTCGTCCTCGACTTCCTGCGCGGAACCGACGAAACACTGCTCGTGCGCATCACGCGCAAGCTGATCAACCACCTCGGCTGGCTGGGAGTCGGCGAGGCGGTGGCCATGCTGCACGAGATGAACGTCGAGGAGACCGCTTCGGGCGAGGACGTCGCGGCGGATAACCGCCCGCTGTCGCGCATCGGACGCGACCCGGCGCGGGCGCGCATCGAGGAGACGTTCCGGATCGCCGCCGGGAAGCTGGGCGATCAGGGGCTGGTGGACCTCGTGCAGAAGTGGATCCGCGAGGACAAGTCGCGGTTCCTCGTCACCACGCTCGGCGACCCGGACGCGGGGCTCGACGAGGTCGCCGAGGCGATCCGCCGCTACCACCGTCTCGGACCGGGCGGCACCGAATTGTCCGTGGCGGCGCACAAGGGCATCCGCGTCACCCTGATCGAGCGCTTCTTCACCGACGAACCCGAGTTCATCAACATCGCGAAACGGCACCTCGACATTGACGACTTCCACGAGCTGGTGCAGCGGGTCGTGAGCACGCCGCGCACGCGCGGCAAGCTGGGCGGCAAGAGCGCGGGGCTGTTCCTCGCCTCGCGCATCCTGCGGCGCGCCGCCGCGGAGCGCCCGCGGCTCGACGGCGTCACGATGCCCCGCACCTGGTACGTGACGTCCGACAGCCTCGCGAGCTTCATCCAGTACAACAACCTCGAGGACATCCACAACCACAAGTACGCCGACCTCGAGCAAATCCGGCAGGACTACCCGCACATCGTGCGCGTCTTCAAGAATTCGGCTTTCCCGCCCGAACTGGTGCGCGGACTCTCGCAGGTGCTCGACGACTTCCCGGACCGGCCGATCATCGTGCGCAGTTCGAGCCTGCTCGAGGACCGTCTGGGTTCGGTGTTCGCCGGCAAGTACAAGAGCCTGTTTCTCGCCAACGAGGGCGGCAAGCAGGAGCGTCTGGCCGCACTGCTCGACGCGGTGGCGGAAGTCTACGCGTCCACGTTCGGACCCGACCCGATCGAATACCGTGCCGAGCGCGGCCTGATCGACGCCTACGAGGAAATGGGCATCATGATCCAGGAGGTCGTCGGCACGCGCGTCGGCCGGTGGTACCTGCCGTCCTTCGCGGGCGTGGCGTTCAGCCGGAACGAGTTCCGCTGGTCGGCCCGCATTCGCCGCGAGGACGGCCTGCTGCGCCTGGTGCCCGGGCTCGGCACGCGGGCCGTGGACCGGCTCAAGGACGACTACCCGGTGCTGCTCGCTCCCGGCCAGCCGGGTCTGCGCGTCAACGTCACGCCGCAGGAGGTTCTGCGCTACGCGCCTCGCATGGCCGACGTGATCAATCTCGAGACCGGCGAGTTCGAAACGGTCCCGGTCGCGGAGTTGCTCGCCGCGCACGGCCACGAGCTGCCGCGCGCCGCCCAGCTCGTCTCCATCCTCGAGGGCGACCACCTGCGGCGGCCGACCGGCCGGCACGTGGACTGGGAGTCCGAGAAGCTGCTGGTGACGTTCGAGGGGCTCGCCGCCGAGGGAGAGTTCCTGCGCCTGATGAAGGACGTGCTCGAGGTGCTCGAGCGCGAGATGGGCACCCCCGTGGACCTCGAGTTCGCCTCCGACGGGCAGTCGCTCTATCTGCTCCAGTGCCGGCCGCAAAGTTCCTTCGGCGACGCGCGGCCGGCGAGCATCCCGCGCGACCTGCCGCGCGAGCGCGTGCTGTTCACCGCCAACCGGTTCGTCTCCAACGGCCGCGTGCCCGACCTGACGCACCTCGTCTACGTGGAGCCCGGCGCCTACGGCGCGCTCGGAGACGAGGAGCGGCTGCGCGCGGTCGGCCGCGTCGTCGGACGCCTCAACAAGGTGCTCCCCCGGCGCCGGTTCGCCCTGCTGGGTCCGGGGCGCTGGGGCAGCCGGGGGGACGCGAAGCTCGGCGTGAGCGTGACCTACTCCGACATCAGCAACGCGGCGCTGCTCGTCGAGATCGCGCGCCAGAAGGGCAACTACCTGCCCGATCTGTCCTTCGGCACGCACTTCTTCCAGGATCTGGTCGAGGCTTCGATCCGCTACCTGCCGCTCTACCCAGACGATCCCGGGGTGCGCTTCGACGAGCGCTTCCTGCTCGACGCCGAAAACGAGCTCCCGCAATTGCTGCCGGACGCGGCCGAGTTCGTGGAGGTGGTGCGCGTCATTGACGTGGGCCGCGCGCGCGAAGGGCAGGTGCTGCGCGTCCTGCTCAACGCCGAGCTCGAACAGGCCGTGGGGATGTTCGCCGCCGCACGCGCCGCGGGAGACGTCACCTCGGAGGACTGACCGGCCCGCGAAGCCGCCGGCACGCCGGGCCCGTCGGCTACGCCGCCTTGCGCATCGCGACCTGCGCGACCTCGGTGCGGGACGCTCCCCTGCCCTTGCGCCAGGCGATGCCGTCCGCCCACGCGTGTTCGAAGTCGGCGGCCGCCTCATCCACCGAGGCGTGCTGCGCGGGCCGGGCCGGACGCTCGCGCGTCACGCACTTCCACAGCGAGGCGGCGCTCGCGTTCGGCAGATGACGCACCGGGTGGCCGGGACGCTCGGCCACCCCGGTCGGACGCAGCGTCGTCCAGGTGCAGCTCGAGCCGTCGGTGAAGCGGCAAACGTACTCGAACCATGCGCGGGCGCGGGGGTGCTCGTAGTAGGCGGCGTACGTCGCATCGGCCTCGCGGGCGAAGAGCCGCAGCCTCACCCCCGGCAGCTCACGCACGGCGAAGCAGCCCGCGTCGCCGAATCCGAGTCCTTCGAGCTCGGCCGTGACCCGGTCGCGCCGGGCGAGGTCGGCCCACTCGGAATCCGTGCAGGGTTCGAGGTGGATCGTGTCGGGCTGGGCCGCGAGAGCGCGCCGCGAAATTCCGCGCCCGAAGAGGAAGCCGACCACCGGCCGGATCACGGTCCAGGAGACGAGCAACAGGACGAGCACCGCCAGCCAGATGAGGTCGGAGGTCAGGGTCGCGGGCATGGGCATCGGAGCACCTCGCGTCGGGTCGTTGCGCGCGGGAGCCTCGCGGGCCTTCGGGCGGCCCCCGCATCCGGGAGGTTATCGGCCGCGCCGGCGCGGACATTTACCTCGCGGGATCGGCGCATCGGGCTGTCGGCGCGGCCGCGGAGGCCCCCGTGGCCGGGTGCCGCCCGAGCCGGCAGCGCTCGCTACACGATCCGGTCCACGCCCGAGTAAACGTTCATGCGGCCGTCGCGCAGGAAGCCGATGAGCGTCAGCCCCGCCGCTTCCGCGAGGTCCACGGCCAGCGTCGTGGGCGCGCCGACGGCGGCGAGCGCGGGAAGGCGGGCGCGCGCGGCCTTCAGGACGAGTTCGGCGCCGGCGCGACCGCTCACCCACAGCAGGCCCTCGCCGGCGCCGTGGCGGCCCGTGCGCAGCAGCCATCCGCAGACCTTGTCCACCGCGTTGTGGCGTCCGACATCCTCGCGCAGCACGCCCGGCACGAGCGCCGCGTCGCACCAGGCGGCGGCATGCAGACCGCCCGTCTGGGCGAACGCGGCCTGCCCGGTGCGCAGGCGCTCGGGCAACGCGAGGATCGAACCCGCGGAGAAGCGGGCCGAGCCGGCCGCGGCGGCCAGACCCGAGCGCAGCGATTCCAGATGGGCGCGGCCGCAGAGTCCGCACGCGGAGGTGGAGACGAAGTTGCGCTCCAGCTTCGACCAGTCGAGCGCCACTCCGGGCGCAAGACGCACCTCGAGCAGGTCCGGCTGGTCGGTGTGCTCCGCGGGTGCGAGGGTCAGCGAGACCACGTCGGTCGCGCGCTCGAGCAGTCCCTCGCCCGCGAGGAACCCGAGGGCGAGATCCTCGTCGTGGCCCGGCGTGCAGAGCGTCACCGAAAGCGCGCGACCGTCCACGCGAATCTCGAGCGCGCGCTCGCGGGCCACGGCATCGTCGGCGCGCTCCCACCCGCCCCCGCTCATGCGATGGACGGGCCGCCGCTCGACCATCGCCGGCGTCGTCCGCGCGTCGTCGCTCATGGAACCGGCACCGGGCGCGCGGCCCGGATTCAGACCTTCACGTGCTCGGTATGCGTCGCGAGCGTGCCGTCGGGCAGGGTGACCAGGGTGTAGTCCCGGAAGATGCTGGGCGCCTCCTTTTGCATGATGCGCAGCAGCTCGACCGCGACCTTGCGGATCTCCACCTCGGCGTGCTCGCTGCCGCGCAGCTCGATGAAGTGCCGCAGCGCACGGGCGTTGGCGGTCACGAAGATCTTCGTCTCGGTGGCGTTCGGCAGCACCGAACGCGCCGCCTGCCGCGCCATCTTGCGGCGCAGCGTGCGGTCGGCCACGTCGGTGAACTTCGCCTCGAGCCCCGAGACCAGTCGGTCGTAACCCGCGCGCGCGGCGTTCACGGCCTCGCACCAGGCGGCGTGCAGCGCCGGATCGGCGGCGATCACGTCCGGCTCGACGTAGTCGGAGTCCGACTCGTCCACGTAGCGCTGCGAGAGCTGCGAGTAGGAAAAGTGCCGGTGCCGGATGAGCTCGTGCGTGAACGAGCGCGAGACGCCGGTGAACAGGAAGCTCCACACGCCGTGCTCGAGCACCGAGCCGTGCCCGACGTCGATGATGTGTCCGACGAACTCGGCGTTGGTCTTGCGGCCCTTGCCGTACGACATGTAGCAGACGCGGCCCGCGAGTTCGGCGAGCCGCTCGGCCCCGACCTCGGTGTCGGTCTGCCAGCTGAGTTCCTCGTCGGCGAGAAAGCGATCCACGTCGGCGTCGCTCACCACCTGCCGCCCGACGAGGTAGACCTTCGGCTCGCGGACGATCTTCAGTTCACGGGTCTCGGCGGGCGCGGTGCCCATGGCGACTCCTTCGCAGGCTGCGGGGCGCGGTGCGCCTCGCGTGGCTCGGCCGTCCCGCTCCGGCGGGCGGTACACACGGACCTGCCGGGACGGCGCAAGCGTCGTTGTGACGTCGCGCCGCGGTCCGGTGGCGCGCAATGTACCGCAGGCGCGCGGGGGCGAGAAGCGCGCGGCCCGCCGGCCGCGGGAGGAGGGCAGGCCGCGGGCGTCCGGCGGCGGAGGCGCGGGATCCGGCGCCGCTCCTCAGCGTGAGGACTCCGGACTTGCCGCGCGCGAGCGGGCGAGCGCGGCGGCGACCGACTGCGCGGCCGCCCGCGGCGTGTCGGCGACCTCGACGAATCCGAACAGGTGACCCGGCACCAGCCCGGGCGCGCGTTGCGCCGCGAGCCAGCCGTGCCAGTGCTCGCCCATCAGCACGAGCGGCGCGGGCGGGCGGGCGCTCACGCTGAGCAGCGTCCAGGTCAGGAACAGTTCGGAGAGCGTGCCGATGCTGCCATTCACGGCGATGAACGCGTCGGCCGTGCGCACCAGGTGCCGCAGGCGTTCGTGGAGGTCCGGGGTGTGGACCCGCTCGCGAACCCATGGATTCACCGGCCCGCGCCGCTCGAAGAGCTCGACGGTCACCCCGATCACGTGGCCGCCGGCCTCGTGGGCGCCGCGCGAGACCGCCGCCATGGCGCCGCCGTAGCCGCCGCTCATCACCGCAAACCCGGCTCTCGCCAGCTCCGATCCGAGCGCGACGACCCCGGCATAGGCCGGGTCGCCCTCGCCGATCGTGCTGCTGCCGAAGACCGCCACCACCGGCTGCCGCGGGAATGGTGCCATCTATCACTCTCCCTCGCGCGGGACGCTATGACGCCCGGCTTTCTGACAGACCGCATTCACGGGTGGATAGCGGCCGGCGAAATGGCTAGAGTGCCGGGCCGAGATCCAACCGGTCCCAACGACTCCCCCGGAATCGAACATGCCGCGAAGACCATCCATTTCGAGCTTCCGCGCCGTCTCGCTCGACCCCGAGGCGCCCGAGGCGCTCCACCGCCAGCTGTACGAGGAGCTCCGCCGCGCCATCCTGAGCGGCCGGCTCGGGGCCGGCTCGCGATTGCCCGCGAGCCGCGAGTTCGCGAGCGTCTCGCGCATCTCGCGCAACACGGTGCTCAGCGCCTACGGCCAGCTGCTCGCCGAAGGATACATCGAGAGCCGTGCCGGCTCCGGCACTTTCGTCGCGCGTTCGATTCCGGAGGCGATGACGCCGGAGTCGCCGGCGCCCGAGGCGAGCGTGGCCCGCCCCGGGGACGCGGGTCTCCCGGGCACGCCGCGCTCGTTGTCGGCGCGCGGCCGCCGCATCGCCGACGCTCCCATCCTGCGCCATCCACTGCGCACGGTCGCCAACGCCTTCCGACCCGGCCTGCCGGCGCTCGACCACTTCCCGATGAAGATCTGGCGGCGGCTCTACGACCGGCGCCTTCGCCGCGCCTCGGTGCGCCAGTTGTCGTACGACGACCCGCAGGGCTACCTGCCGCTGCGCGAGGCCATCGCCGCGCACCTGTCCGCGAGCCGGGGCGCCCGCTGCGGCCCCGAGCACGTCATCATCGTCAACGGTTCGCAGCACGGCGTGGACCTGACGGTCCGCATGCTGCTGGATCGCGGCGACGAGGTGTGGTTCGAGGACCCCGGCTACTTCGGCGCCCGCGCCACGCTGCAGGCGCACGCCGCCGTCCCCGTGCCGGTGCCGGTGGACTCCGACGGCCTGGTGGTCTCGGCGGGCATCGAACGCGCCCCGAACGCGCGGCTCGTCTACTGCACGCCCTCGCACCAGAACCCGCTCGGGGTGACGATGACGCTCGGACGCCGAATGGCGCTGACGCAGTGGGCGGAGCGCACCGGCGCCTGGATCCTCGAGGACGACAACGCCAGCGAGTACCGCTACCGCGGCCGGCCGCTCGCCTCGCTGCAGGGCATCGACCCTTCGGACCGCGTGATCTACGTCGGAACGTTCAGCAAGGTGCTGTTCTCCTCGTTGCGGATCGGTTACGTCGTCGCGCCCTCCGACCTCGTGTCCGTGCTCGTCCGCGCCCGCGTGCTCGTGGACCGGCAGTCTCCCGGGCTTTCGCAGGCGGTGCTCGCCGACTTCATGAACGAGGGCCATTTCGCCCGGCACATCCGGCGCATGCGCACGCTGTACGGCGCGCGGCTCGCGGCGCTGCTGCGGGCGGTGCGCGTGCACGCCGGGGACGTGCTCGAGGTGGACGAGGGCGAGGGCGGCATGAGCCGCGTGGCGTGGCTGCCGCCCGGGGTGGACGACCTCGAGGCGGGCGCCGAGGTCGCCCGCGCCGGCATCCAGTGCCTGCCGCTCTCGGAGTACGCGATGCAGAACGGCGAGCGCGGCGGGCTCATCCTCGGCTTCACCGGCAGCGACGAGGCCGCCATCGAACACGGGATCCAGACCGTCGCGGCCTGCGTGCGCGCGGTGCAGGCCCGCACGTTCGTGCGCGCGTGAGCGGCGTCCGGATCGCGAGGTCCGCTTCCCTGCACGAGGGCGACGGACTGCGCTTTCGCGTGACGCTCGACGGCCTTGCGTACGACGCCTTCGCCGTCCGCTGGCGCGGCGCCGTGCACGCCTACCTCAACGTCTGCCGGCACGAATCGCTGCCGCTCGATTTCGGCGACGGGCGCTTCTTCGACGAGGCGTTCGACGCGCTCGTCTGCTGCCACCACGGCGCCCGCTACGCGCCGGACACGGGCCGCTGCCAGGGCGGCCCGTGCGCCGGCGGCACGCTCACCGCGCTCGCGGTCGAGGAGCGCGGCGGCGAGCTGTGGTGCACCGGGCGCGCGGGCGGCTGAGCGCCCGGAGCCGCCTCGTTCCTACTCTTCGGTGAGCCGGGCGATCACCGCGTGGTTCAGGTAGGCCAGCGGCCACAGGGGGACGAACCAGCCCAGGAGCGTGAGACCCCAGAGTGTGCCGTACACGTCCTGGGCCACGACGGCGAAGGGCGCCCGCATGGCATGCGGGCCGCTCAGGACGCGCAGCGCGTCGGCGGCCCCGACGGCGAGCCCGAAAAGCGCGGCGCCGAAGTAAAGACTCGCGAGTGCGAGGCCGACGCGCCACGCGAGCGAAAAGCGCGGCCAGTTCCCGAACGCCAGCGCGACCAGCGCGCCGATCACCGGCGAGGCCCAGACGCCGTACGTTACCGGCGGCCCCATCGCCCGGTGGCCGATGAGCCAGGCGAGACCGCCCCAGAGTGATCCCGACAGCAGCCCGAGGACGGTCCGCCGAATCCTCTTCTCGCGGCGCATCCGGCGGGCCTCAGCCTCGCGGCGTGTTGCGATTGCGGACCACGCCGGGGTCCGCCACGTCGAGGTAGCCGATGAGGCGCGCATGGCGGCGCGCGGCGTCCGCGAGATCGCGCGCCTGCCGGTCGCGCGCGACGGCGCGGGCGAGCGCGGGCGAGAGCGCCAGCGGGTGTCCGCGCCGGCCGCGGCAGCGGGGCACGAGCGCGTAGGCGAAGCCCTCCCGCGAGCGGCCGCCGAAGGCGCCGAGCGCCTCGGACATCATCGCGCCCAGCTGCGCGACCGTCGCCGGCTTCACTTCCGGGTGATCCACGGGCAGGACCAGGACCGCGCCGGGCTTCAGGCGCAGCGCTTCGGCGATGCCGAACTGCGCGCTCGACAGCATGCCGCGCGCCCAGCGCGTGTTGACCACGAACGACGCCTCGAGCCCGCGGGAACCCTTGTCGCGCGCGGCGTGCACCAGCGGGCTCAGCGCGCCACGGGCGACCAGCGCGCCGAACTCCGCCTCGGCGGCCTCCCGCACTTCGCGCGCCTTCGCGCCCAGTACGATCACGACGTGATCGCAGCTCGCCCACAGGGCCAGCGTGCCGCTGGTGAGAAAGCTCCTTCCCTTCCACTTCACGTTGGCCTTGGGCGCCCCCATTCGGACCGAGGCGCCGGCCGCCAGCAGCACGCCGACGTTCATGCCGGATCTCCCTTCGCGCCCGCCGCGAGCGCCGGGGTGGGGGTTTCGGCGCGAGCCGCCGCCTCGCGCGGCCGGGGCGTCCAGCCCTTCTCCGGCGTCGCGCCGCGGCGCACCGCGATCAGCTCGCCGAGCACGCTGACGGCGATCTCCTCGGGCGTCTGCGCGCCGATCGAAACGCCGAGCGGGGTGCGCAGTCGCGCGATCTGCTCGGCCGTGAAGCCGGCGGCCGACAGCCGCAGCGCGAACTTCCGCTGCTTGGCGAGGCTGCCGATCATGCCGGTGAAGCGCAGCGGACGCGCCAGCAGCCGCTTCACCACGCGCTGGTCGAGCGCGTGATCGTGCGTGACGACGACGGCGTAGTCCTCCGGCGTCGTCTCGAGCGTCCGGGCGGCCGACTCGGGGTCCTCGCAGCGGACCGCCACGCCGGGGAAGCGACCGGCGCTCGCCCACTCGGGGCGGCCGTCAATGACGGTCACGGCGAAGCCGCAGGCGTCGGCCAGCGCGGCGATGGGGCGCGCCACGTAACCGGCGCCGAAGACGAACAGCCGTGGAGCGGCGTCCACCGGCTCGAGGAACACGACCATTTCGCCGCCGCAGCACATGCCGAGGTCCTGTGTCAGGTGCCGCCTCACCGTGCGCGCGGGCCCGCCCGAGGCGAGCATCGCGCCGGCTTCGCGCAGCAGCTCGTGCTCGATCGCTCCGCCGCCGATGCTGCCCGCGGTCTCGCCGTCCGCCGCGAGCAGCATGTGGGTCGCGGCCTTGCGCGGCGTGAAGCCCCGCGACTCGATGACGGTGAGCATCGCGAACGAGCGGCCGGCGGCGCGCCAGCGCGCCAGCGTGCGCCACACGTCGGGCTCGCGCGCCTCGCCGAAGGCGGCGAGCGAAGCGTGCGCCGGCTCCGGACCCGGGACGGCCTCCGGCGCGCGGCGGACCGGCTCGTTCCGCGCTTCGCCGGGCGCTTCGCCGGAGCGCCGGCTCACGCGGCGTCTCCCGCGAACGCCTCGCGCAGCGCGCGCTTGACGAACACCGGCACCATCTCGTGCCGCCAGACGTCGTCGTAGGGCACGTTGGTGAGCGGCTTGCACTGCTTGTAGGCGGCGGCGGCGATCGTCTCGAACAGCGCTTCGCCCGGCGGCTGGCCGACCGCGAGCGCGTCGAGGCCGCCGAGCGTGCGCGGCTTCGCGCCCAGCGCGCTCACGACGATGCGCAGCGCCGTCACCCTGCCGGCCTCGGCACGGCCGGCGACCGCGACCGACAGCATCGGGAAATCGATCGCGCCGCGCGGACGCAGCTTGCCGTAGGCCTGGCGCATGCCGCGCGAGGCGCCGGGCACGACGACGCGCGTCACCAGTTCGCCGGGCGCGAGCACGTTGTTGTGGATGCCGTCGCCGACGAAGAAGTCCTCGACCGCGATCGTGCGGCGGCCCGTCGGGCCGGCGATTTCGACCTGCGCGCGGAGCGCGATCAGGACCGGCGCGACGTCCGAGGAATGGGCGGCGACGCAACGCCTGCCCGCCGGCACGACGTGGCAGCGGACGCCGTCCTTCTTCAGGCAGAAGCCGAGCGCCTCGCGCCAGAAATAGGTCTGGTTGTAGTACGTGCAGCGCGTGTCGAGGCACAGGTTGCCGCCCAGCGTGCCCATGTTGCGGATCTGCGGCGAGGCCACCTTCGAGGCGGCCGTGGCGAGCGCCGGGTAGTCGCGCCGGACCTCCTCCCGCGCCGCCAGTTCGCTCAGCGTGAGCAGCGCCCCCAGCTCAAGGCCGTCGGCCGTCGCGCGCGCGTGGCGCAGCTCCTTCACGCCGGCGAGGCTCACGACCACGCGCGGCTCGTGCAGCCGGTGCTTGAGATTCGGCACCGCGTCGGTGCCGCCGGCGACGAGCAGGCACGCTCCGGCATGCTCCGCGAGCAGGCCGAGCACCTCGTCCACCGATTCCGGCCGCATCCAGCGGAACACCGGCAGGGTCAGCACGGACGCGGTCCTCCCGCGAGCGAGCGCGCCTTTTCCCAGCGTTCGCGGGCGCCGCCGGCGCGCAGCAGCGAGAGCACCCGGGGAGGGTCGAACGGCAACCGGTCGCAGCGCACGCCGAGCGCGTCGTGGATGGCGTTGGCGATGGCCGGGACGCTCGGGTGCAGCGGGCCCTCGCCCGCCTCCTTGGCGCCGTAGGGTCCCTCGGGATCCACCGACTCGACGATGATCGAGTGCAGCCGTGGCGTGTCGAGCGACGTCGGCATGCGGTAGTCGAGCAGGCTCGGTCCGTGGTGCAGGCCGAATCCGTGCCCGGGCGCCGCCGGCTTGTAGCTCTGTGACTCCATCAGCGCCTCGCCGAAACCCATGTAGGCGCCGCCCTCCATCTGGCCCTCGACGTTCACCGGGTTCAGCGCCCGTCCGCAGTCGTGCGCCACCCACAGATCGGTGACCGTCACGAAGCCGGTCTCGGGATCGCAGTCCACCTCGGCGACGTGCGCCGTGAACGAATAGGCGGGCGAGGCGCCGATCGTGCCGCCGCGGTAGTCGCCGCCGAGCCGCGGCGACTGGTACCAGCCGACCGAGCCGAGCGTGCCGTGCCTCGCCTCGGCCGCCTGGAACGCGTCCTTCACGCTCATGGCCTTGCCACGCGGGTCGCTGCTCGCGCACGCGACGCCGCCCGCCAGCACGATCTCGCCCTTCGGCACGTCCCAGCGTTCGGCGAGCGTCGCGGCGATCCGCTCGCGCAGCGCGCGCGCCGCGTCGAGGCAGGCGTTGCCGACCATGAACGTCTCGCGGCTGGAATACGAGCCGAGGTCCACGGGCGTGAGATCGGTGTCGGCGGCGACCACGCGCACGTCGCGCAGCTCGAGGCCGAGTTCCTCGCAGACGATGTAGGCCAGGACCGAGTCCACGCCCTGGCCGATGTCGGAACAGCCGCTGAACACGGTCGCGCGCCCGCTGCGATCGAGTTTGAGCTGCACGGCCGCCTGGGGCATCTCGTTCGGGTAGATGCAGTAGTTGGTGCCGCTGATGTACATGCTGCCGGCGACGCCGACGCCGCGTCCGTAGGGCAGGCGGCGGAACTTGTCCTTCCAGCCCGAGGCGCGCTCGACGCCGTCCAGGCACTGCAGGAAGCCGTTCGAGGTGACGCGCAGGCCGTTCACGGTCCGGACGTTCTCACCCATGAAGTTCTTCCGCCGGACCGCGATCGGGTCGAGGCCGAGCGCTTCGGCGAGCTTGTCGAGCTGGCACTCGAACGCGAAGCGCGGCTGCACCGAGCCGTGGCCGCGCTTCGGCCCGCAGGCGGGCTTGTTCGTGAACAGGCGCGTCGAATCGAAGCGGTACGCGGGCATCGCGTACGGCGCGGTGAGCAGCTGGCCGGAGTAGTAGGTCGTCACCAGCCCGAACGAACTGTAGGCGCCGCCGTCGAGGTGGACGAGCGCGTCCGTTCCGGTCAGCGTGCCGTCACGCTTCATGCCGGTCCGGTAGCGCAGGCGCATCGGATGGCGCCCGCGGTGGGCGTAGAAGACCTCCTCGCGCGTGTAGAGAATCTTGACCGGCCGGCCGGTCACCATCGCCAGCTTCGCGGCGCAGAACTCGAGCGAGAACGGCTCCGACTTGCCGCCGAAGGCGCCGCCCACGACCGGCTGGACGACGCGCACGCGCTGCGTCGGCAGCTCGAGGATCTTCGCGAGGTCCCGGTGGAGGTAGTGCGCCACCTGGGTGCTCGACCAGACGGTCAGGAATCCCGTGGCGTCGAACTCGGCGACGCAGCAGTGCGGCTCGATCGGCGCGTGCGTCGAGCCCTCGTACCAGTACTCGGCCTCGACCACCGCGTCGCTGTTCTCGAGCGCCGCGTCCACGGGCCCGAACTCGAGCCGCACCTGCTTGCTGACGTTGCCTTCCGAGGCCTTCTCGTTGACCTGCCACTCCGGGTGCGCGAGCGCTTCGTCCATGCCGGTGACCGCCGGCAGAACCTCGTACTCGACCCGGATCGCGCGCAGCGCCTCTTCCGCCAGCAGTTCGGTGTCGGCCGCGACGGCGGCGATCGCGTCGCCCACGTAGCGCGCCTTCTCGGCCGCCAGCGCCTGCTCGTCCTCGGTCCACGGGATGATCCCGAACCAGCCCGGCAGGTCCTTGCCGGTGATCACCGCGTGCACGCCCGGCATCGCCAGCGCCGCGCCGGCATCCAGCGAGACGATGCGCGCGTGCGCGTGGATCGAACGCAGCAGCTTGGCGTGCAGCATGCGCGGCAGCACGAGGTCGTCGGCGTAGACGGCCCGGCCGGTCACCTTGGCGAGGCCTTCGACCTTGCGGTTGCGCCGCCCGACGGTCGAGAACGTCCCGCCGTTGGGCGGGTCCGTGCGTCCGGCCTCCCAGCGCGGCGGCGTCAGGCGGTCCTCGCGCGGCATCATCCGCCCTGCCGGAACCGCCATCCCGGCCTTCGCCGGACCGGCCGACCTGCGCCGGGCGCTCACCGCGACTCCCGCAGTTCGCGCGCGGCCAGTTCGACCGCTTCGAGGATCTTCGTGTAACCGGTGCACCGGCACAGGTTGCCCGACAGCGCCTGCGAGATCTCGTCGCGCGTCGGGTTCGGGTTGTCCCGCAGCAGCGCGCAGGCGCTCATCAGCATGCCCGGCGTGCAGAACCCGCACTGCGCCCCGCCGGTGCGGTCGAAGGCGTCCTGCAGCGCGTGCGGGCGGCCGCGCTCCGCGAGGCCCTCGACGGTCAGGACCTCGTGGCCCTGCGCCGCCAGCGCGAGCGTGATGCACGCGAGCACCGGGCGGCCGTCCAGCAGCACCGTGCACGCGCCGCAGTCACCCTTGTCGCAGCCCTGCTTGCTGCCCGTCAGCCCCAGGCCGTAGCGCAGCGCCTCGAGCAGCGTCGTTCCGGCCGTGACCGCGCACTCGCGCTCGTCGCCGTTGACGCGCAGGCGGCCGACGGTGGTCTCGGGAATCTCCAACGCGAGGGTCCTCGGCTGGGGGACGGCGGCTCCGGCTGCGGCGAACCCGGAGATTGAAGCCGCTTTCGCCCGCAGGTGTCAAAGGACGCGCCTGTCTTGCCGCCCGCGCGCGGCGCGTGCATCATCGCGGCCATGATGGATCCGACGCCCCGCCCCGACTCGATCTGGTGGACCGAGGCCGCCCCGCAACTGCCGCCGCTCGCGCAGGACCTCGACGCCGACGTGCTCATCGTCGGCGGCGGCATCGCCGGCCTGACGCTCGCGTACACGCTCGCCGAACAGGGCGCGATGGTCGGGCTGCTCGAGGCCGGCTGGCTCGCCGGCGAGGCCAGCGGACGCAGCGTCGGCTTCCTGCTCGCCGCTCCCGCCGAGCCCTACTCGGAGCGCATCGCGCTCTGGGGCCGCGAGGGCGCGCGCGCGGTGCTGCACATCGGGCGGCGCAACCACCAGCGCATCCGCCAGCTCGTGCAGGAGCTCGGGATCGACTGCGACTACCAGCAGACGGGCTCGCTGCGCATCACGCGCACGCCCGAGGAGAGCGAGGACCTGCGCGGCTCGCTGCCCGAACTGCGGCACGACGGCTTCCCGATGCGCGAGATCCCGGTCACCGACGCGGTGCCGGCGCACGCCGCCGCCGGATTCGACGCGGCCTTCGAAGTGCCCGAGGACGGCATGATGGACCCGGTGCGCTTCCTGAACGGCCTGGCCGTCGCCGCCGCCGCGCGGGGGGCGCGGATCTTTCCCCATTCGCGGCTCGACTCCGCGAAGTGGCAGGCGGGGCTCTGGGAAGCGCGCTGCGGCGCGCACGTCGCGCGCGCCCGCACGCTGGTGCTGGCGACCAACGCGTTCACGCCCCGGCTGCTGCCCCACCTCGCGCCGATCATCGCGCCGCGCCGCGGGCAGGTCATCGCCACGGCGCCGCTCGATCAGGTCGTCACCTCGCGGCCGGCCTACGCGCACTGGGGCTACCAGTACTGGCGGCAGACCGCGGATCGCCGGCTCGTGATCGGCGGCTGGCGCGACACGGACTTCGAGGCCGAGTCGGTGGACGTCAACGAGACGACAGCGAGGATCCAGGCCGCGATCGAGGAAGGCCTGAAGCAACTGGTGCCGGGCGGCGCGCCGATCGAACGCCGCTGGGCCGGGATCATGGGTTATGCACGCGACGGCCGGCCGCTCGTCGGCTGGCTCGACGCGGCGCACCACCTGGCCATCGTCGGCGGCTTCACCGGGCACGGACTGGGCATGGCGGCCTCGTGCACGCAGGACCTGGCCGAACTGCTGTCGTGGAAGCGGGCGACCGGCATCTCGACCTTCGACCCGCAGCGTTTTCCCGAAGTGCGCCAGGGGCGCGAAGGCATCCTGGCGCTGGGCGCCGCGAGGGCCTGAAAGGGCGGCGCGGAAGGCGTTTACGGCTGTTCCATCGCCGGTCTATACTGCCCGCGCCTACGCGGCCACACCTCACCTGCTCCATTCGCGCCCGGGCCGCCCGGGGCCCCACCGGCCCCCGCGCGCCTCGGATGATCGGGGATCCCTCATGAGCATCGAACTCAAGCATCTCGATGAAGTCCGGCAGGCCACCGCGGTGCTGGCCACCGGCAACGGTGACGCGCTCGACCGCCTCGTGTGGACCGGCGTGTTCGGCTCGGGCGAGGTGCGCGACGCCGCGCGCCAGGCGGTGTTCGACCAGTGCCGCAGCGTCGGCATCTACCCGGCCTCGATCCACGGCCTGTACATGGCCCGCGGCCGTGGCGAGGTCGCACCCACGTTCACCGTGCCGGCGATCAACATTCGCGGCATCGCCTACGACACGGCGCGGGCGCTGTTTCGCGCCCGCAAGGCGCTCGACGCCGGCGCGGTGTTGTGCGAGATCGCCCGTTCGGAGATCAGCTACACCGACCAGCGTCCCGCCGAGTACACGTTCGTGGTGCTCGCCGCCGCGCTGCGCGAAGGCTGGCGCGGGCCCGTGTTCCTGCAGGGCGACCATTTCCAGATCAACGCGAAGAAGTACGCGGCCGGGCCCGACGCCGAGCTCAAGAACGTGCTGGATCTCGCGGACGAGGCGCTGAAGGCCGGCTTCTACAACATCGACGTGGACACCTCCACGCTCGTGGACCTCGACCGGCCCACGCACGCCGAGCAGCAGAAACTGAACGGATCGCTGTGCGCGCGGATCACCGCGTTCATCCGCCAGCACGAGCCGGCCGGCGTGACCGTCTCGATCGGGGGTGAAATCGGCGAAGTCGGCGGCAAGAACTCGACGGCCGAGGAGCTGGAGGCGTTCGTCGAGGTCTTCCACTCCGAGCTCGCGAAGCTCTCTCCCGGCAAGCCGGGCATGAGCAAGATCTCGATCCAGACCGGCACGAGCCACGGCGGCGTGCCGCTTCCCGACGGCACGATCGCCACGGTCAAGCTCGACTTCGACACGCTCGAACGGCTCTCGAAGCTGTCGCGTGAAAAGTACGGCTTCGCCGGCGCGGTGCAGCACGGCGCCTCGACCCTGCCGAGCGAACTGTTCGGCGAGTTCCCGCGGCGGGGGGCCTGCGAGATCCACCTCGCGACCGAGTTCCAGAACATGATCTTCGACCACCCGGCCTTCCCGGCCGAGCTCAAGGCGGCGATCTACGCGAAACTCCGCGAGACGGAAGCCGGCGACCGCAAGAGCACCGACACCGACGAGCAGTTCTTCTACAAGACGCGCAAGAAGGCGCTGGGCCCGTGGAAGAAGGAGATGTGGTCCATGCCCGCCGCCGCGCGCGAGGCGATCGGGCAGGCGCTCGAGGAACGATTCTCGTTCCTTCTCCGGCAGCTGCAGGCGGGCGGCACCCGGGCGGTCGCCGAGCAGCACGCGCCCTTCGTTCCCGGCTCCTTCCCCGTCGCCGCGCACGCGGTCGGAGCGGGCAAGGGCCCCGAAGACGTGACGGGCCTTTCGGACTGAGCGAGGACCGCATGGAAAACCGTGCCGTGACCCTGTCGCAGTTCGTGCTGCAGTCGGAGCGGGATCATCCCGAGGCGAGCGGCGAGTTCACCGGCGTGCTGCTCGACATCGCGCTGGCCGCCAAGATGATCAACAAGGCGGTCATCCGCGCCGGGCTGGTGGACGTGCTCGGCGCGACCGGCACGACCAACGTGCAGGGCGAGCGCGTGCAGAAGCTCGACGTCTTCGCGCACGAGACGATCATGAACGTGCTCGGCGTGACCGGGCAGCTCGCGGTCGTCGCCTCCGAGGAGGACGAGGGCATCGTGCCGGTGCCCGACGGCGCGCCGCTCGGCAAGTACGTCGTCAACTTCGATCCGCTCGACGGCTCCTCGAACATCGACGCGAACGTCAACATCGGGACGATTTTCTCGATCCTGCCGCGCATTTCGCGCAAGGGTCATGGCACGCTCGAGGACTGCCTGCAGGCGGGGCGTCGCCAGTTGTGCGCGGGCTACGTCCTTTACGGCACGACGACCATGCTGGTGTACACGACCGGCGACGGCGTGCACGGCTTCACGTTCGAGCCGAGCATCGGCGAGTTCCTGCTCTCCCACCCGAACATCCGCACGCCGGAACGCGGCCGCATCTACAGCGCCAACGAGGGCAACTACGCCAAATGGCCGGTGGGCGTGCGCCGCTACGTGGACTGGCTCAAGGCCGACGACAAGGCCACCGGTCGCCCCTACAGCGCCCGCTACGTGGGCTCGCTGGTGGCCGACTTCCACCGCAACCTGCTGTACGGCGGCATCTACCTGTACCCCGGCGACTCCAAGAACCCGAACGGCAAGCTGCGCCTGCTGTACGAGGGAGCGCCGCTGGCGTTCATCGCCGAGCAGGCCGGCGGCGCGGCGAGCAATGGTTCGCAGCGCATCATGGACATCGCTCCTTCGTCGCTCCATCAGCGCAGCCCGCTGTTCCTGGGCAGCCCGGTGGACGTGCGCGAGTGCGAGGAGTTCATCTCCGGCCGCCACGAGGGCGTGACGATCGAGCGGCGCGGCTAGGCTCCGTCTGGGAACGCCGCGGGGCGTTCACAGATAGAACCTGGGCGGGTTCCGCCGCCTCAGGCCGCGGCCCGAAGCTCCTGTTCGCCGCCCACGGGCACGAGAATGGTGAACGTGCTGCCGTGGCCCGTGCGGCTCTCGATCTCGATGCGCCCGCCGTGCGCGGCGACGATGCCGCGGGCGAGCGAGAATCCGAGCCCCAGCCCGCCGGAGCCGAACTCGAGGCCGACCGACGATCGGTGATGCGCGGCGTCGCGCTGGGCCGCGCCGTGGGCGCGCAGCGATTCGACGCTGCCCTCGCTCATGCCGACCCCGGTGTCGGCCACGACGATCCGCAGCTGGTCCTCCTCGATGTCCGCGCGGACCTCCACGCGCCCGCCGTCCGGCGTGAAGCGCACGCCGTTGGTGATCAGGTGCGTGAGGGCCTGAACCAGCGCCTGGTGGTCCACCTCCACCTTCGCCTCGGGCGCCGAGATCGAGGTCGCGACCTCGACCGCGCGTCCGGCCGCCGACTGCCGGGCGGCCTCGACGGCCACCTGCACGATCGAGCGCACCGGCACCGACTTGCGATCGAGCGACAGGCGCTCGTTGCGCATCTCCGCGACCATCGCCGCGTCCTCGGCGACCCGCCCGAGCCGCTCCAGGTATTCGTGCATGGACTCGACGACCCTCGACTGCCTCGGGCTCAGCGGTCCGAGGCTGCCCTCGGCGAGCAGGTCGCGATAGCCGGACAGCACGCTGATCGGGGTGCGCAGCTCGTGCGAGGCGATGCTGATGAACTCGCTCTTCAGCCTCGTCGCCTGCTCGAGACTCTTCACGTAGGCCTGTTCGCGCGCGCGCATGCGCGTGAACTGGTCGGCGAGGTAGCCCACCTCGTCGTCGCGGCGCACTTCGATCGGGTGCTCGTAGTTGCCGGCCTCCATCTCCTTCGCACCGAGCACGAGCTTCTGCAGCGGCCGCACGATCTGCTCGCTGAAGATCAGGCTCGTGGCGATGGCGAGCATGAGAGCGACGGCGGCGAGGGCGACGAGGTCGTTGCGGATCGCCTTCTGGAACGCCGCCTCGGGATCGAACGCGCGCTGCAGCACGTAGAACTGCATCGCGCTCGCCGAAGTTCCGGGGATGCGGCGCACCAGGGTCAGGTACTCGCGGGCCCCGTGCACGCGCAGCAGCCCGAGCCGGACCGGGTTCGTGTCGGGTCCGAGCTGGATCTGGTTGAGCGCGTCGAGAAGCTTCTGGCGGTCGGAGGCGTCCGGCAGCGTCGTGCCGGTGATGGCACGACCGGAGAGGAACGACACCTCGCAGCGCATCTGCGTCCGCAGGTCGGAAGCGAGCGCCGTGCCGATCTCCGCGCCCAGCATCAGCACGCCGACCTGCCGGCCATCGGCGCGCACCGGCACCGCCACCGCCTGGTAGTGCGTGCGGCCCTCGGCGAGCACGCCGGTCGTGACCTCGCCGCCGAGCGCGCGGGCCACGAGCGCCTTGCGCGCGTCGGGCGAGGACTTCGACTCGCCCACCGAGGTCACGAGCCTGCCCCTGCGGTCGAAGACCTCGAAGACGTCGGTCTGGGTGATGCCGTTGAAGTCGTGGGCCATGCCCCGCACGGTCGCGTCGAAGCGCGCGTCGCGCTGGTCCAAGCCGAGCATGAGCAGCGAGAAGAAGCGCGGGTCCTGCGCGACCACGAGCGCGCCACCCTCGAGCGCCCGCATGCGGGTGGCGAGCATGCCCTCGAAGACCGCGGCCGAGTGGCCGAGGTTTTCGTGCAGGCTCGAGGCATCCACGTGCTCGGCCACGTCGCGGTCCACCATCACGAGCGTCGCGACGGCGAGCGAGACCGGCGTGAGCACCGTCAGCAGCAGGATCTTCCAGCGGAGTCCGAGGCGCACGTGCGGTTCGTCCTAGAAGGTGGGGTTGAGTTCGACCGTGCCGCGCCGGGGAACGTTGAACGGCAGGCTGAGCTCGCCCAGGCGCGGGTGCCAGGCATGCAGTACGTAGCGTCCCGCCGGCAGCCTCGGCAGGCGGAAGCGCCCGGAGGCGTCCGGCGTGGCGTAGGCGCGGTTCGGTGTCACCACGACGTAGCCGACGGCCTTCGGGTGGATCTCGCAGTGCAGGTTGACGACGCCGGCGCGTCCGAACTCGAGCGTGTCGCGCCGTCCGGGCGGCGCCTTGCCGAGGTCGAATCGTTTCGCACCCGAGACGCTGAAGGCGCTGTGATAGAGGCGGTCACGGTTCGCGAACTCGACGCTCGTGCCCGCGGGCACCGCGAGCACCCTCGGCGAGAAGCGGTCGTCGCGCTCCCCGACCCGGGGCAACGGCGGATCGGCCTTCGGCTTCCAGAAGACGAACCAGCCGCGCGGCGGATCGGCGAGCGCGCGTTCGAGTTCGGCGGGAATCTTCTCGACCCAGACGACTCCTTCGCCGGCGCTTTTCTGCTGCCGCGCGGCGGTCCCTTCCGCGTGCCGGGACGCCTCGCGGGCGCCCGCCGACAGCCACAGGGTGCCCTTCACGTTGGTGCCGCCGAAGGCGGAGGAGCCCGCCAGGCAGCCGGCGAGAGCGAGCGCTGCGGCGAGCTTCGGCATTCGGGGTGTGTTCCTCAGCGCACGGGACATCCTGCCAATCCTCCGCGATACCGGCCGTGATCCACGGAGGTTTTCGGACGGCAGGTCCCGGGAGTTGAGGACGGAAAGCCCGCCCGGCGCGGTTCCGCCCGCTTCGCGCCGGCCCGCGGGCGGAGCGGGCGGCCTGCACGGTCCCTCAGGGGCGCAGGACGACCTGCTTGTAGACGCGCGCGGCGGCCGCGCCGCCGAGCAGGGGGCCGAGCCAGTAGATCCAGTGCGCCGTCCATACGCCCGAGGCGCAGGCCGAGCCGAAGGCCCGTGCCGGATTCAGGGCGGCGCCGGTGAGAGGGCCGGCGACCAGCATGGCCATGAGCCAGGTGAGGCCCACGCCGAAGCCGCCGAGTCGCGGCGCGCGCTCGTCCACGAGCGTGCCCCACACGGAGGTCACGAGCAGGAAGGTGAGCACGAACTCCAGCATCAGGCCCATGGAGACCGAGACGCCCGCGCCGGGCATCGGCACGCCCCAGTGCGTGGCCTGGCCGGATTCGCCGGGCAGCACCGAGCGCAGCAGGAAGCTGGCCGCGATCGCCCCGATCAGCTGCGAGAACCAGTAGGTGATGGCCGACGTCCACGACTGCCGGCCCGTGACCACGAAGCCGAAAGTCACCGCCGGATTGAAGTGCCCGCCGGAGGTCGCCCCGAGCGCCGAGATCATCAGCGCCAGCGCCAGGCCATGCGCGACCGCGATGGACAGCAGCGCCGTCGGTCCGGCGCCGACGAGGTGCTGGACGACGATCGCGCCCTGGCCGACGAAGCACAGCGTGAACGTGCCGAGGAACTCGGCCCAGTAGGACTTGGGACCCTGATCCATGGGGATCTCCCGAACCGGACGCGCCGCGTGAGCGAACCGCCGCGGAAACTAGGTGCGGGCGGGGCGGCGCGTCAACGCGCGCCGCGACGTCGGCGGCCGATCGGCCGCGCGCCCGCGGGTCAGACCGGCAGCTGCTGGCGGCGAAGCAGCTCCTCCATGAGCTTCGCGTTTCGGGCGGCCTGGCCGGCGTGGCAGTTGTTGAAGAACAGGTAGGTCTGTTTCGCCTGCGCGGCCAGGGTGCGGATGCGTTCCACCCACTCCTGCAGCTCGCGCTCGGCGTAGTCGTAGTCGTAGCGATCGCCCCCCGAGCGGCCCCACCAGGTCTTCTCGTTGCGGCCGTGAAAGCGCACGTAGCCGGTGTCCGTCGTCAGGTGCAGGGCCGGCGGAACCAGCCCCGGCAGGCGCGGCTCGTCCACCGCGCAGTAGCCGAGCGAGCGTTCGCGCAGCCAGTCCGGCAGGCGCGGGTGCATCCAAGAGTCGTGGCGGAACTCGATCCACAGGGGTTCCCCCGGCAGCAGGGCGCGCAGCGCCTCGAGGTGGGTCTTGGAGCCTTCGCTCTTCTTGAAGCCCCACGGGAACTGGGCCAGAAGGCCGTGGTACTTGCCCGCGTCCTTGAGCGGCTGGATCGCGGCGAGAAACTCGCGGTAGAGCCCGGCTTCGGTCGAGCCCTCGTGCGTCATCGCCTGGTTGAGCTTCACCACGAAGCGGAAGCCCTCGGGAGTCTTCTGTTCCATCCGCTCCAGCACCCGTGGCGAAGGGATCCGGTAGTAGGTCGAGTTCACCTCGACGCTGCCGAAGTGACGGGCGTAGTAGGGCAGGAACTCGCCGCCCGGCGTGCCCGGCGGATAGAAGGGGCCCACCCAGTCGGCGAACGAATAGCCGGAAGTTCCGACGTGGATTCGGCCCGCTGCGCTCATGGCTGAGCGCCCGGCGGAGAGGAGCCGCCTGCCGGTCCCTCGTCCCGCCCGGCTTCGCGGCGGATCCGCCGGTTCAACTCCGCTCCGGCGCTCCTGCGGCTCAGCGTTCCGCGATTCTGACGCTGGGCGGCGCCGAAGGGCACGTGGCCGGGTTCGCCCCGCTGGGTGAGCGAGCCCGCCGGCACGACCGAAGCCTCGCCGAGCCGGTCGCGCACACGGTCGAGCGCCTGCTGCAGCGTCCTGGCCCTCTCGTCGCGCTCGAAGAGCTCGGTCTGCGCCGCTTCGCCGCGCTTCTCGAGCGCGCTGGCGCTCACTCCCAGCAGCCGCAGCGGCTCGCCCCGCCAATTCGTGCGCCACAGGTTCCGGGCGACCTCGAACAGGCTCAGGTGGTCGTCCACCGCCACGTCGAGCGCGCGCTGGCGCGTCACGGTGCGAAAGCGGAAATCCCGCAGCTTGAGCGTCACCGTGCGGGCGGCGAAACCATCGCCGCGCAGGCGGCGCGCCACCTGGTCGGCGAGCCTCAGCAGCGTGCCCTCGAGGAACGCGGGATCGCGCGAATCCTCCGGCAGCGTCACCTCGTGCCCCATGGACTTGGGGTCCACGCCCTCGTGGTAGGGAATCACCGGCGAGCGGTCCATGCCCCAGGCCGCGTCCCGCAGGTGCGGCCCGACCACGCCGAACGCCTGCTCGAGCGCCGCGGCGCTCGTTTCGCCGAGATCGCCGACCGTGCGGATGCCCAGAGCTCCGAGGTGCACCGACATCTTCGGCCCGACCCCCCACAGTTCCTGCACGGGCCGGGGCCAGAAGTGCCGGCGGAAGCCCTCCTCGTCGAACGCCGTCAGCCCGCGTGGCTTGCGTACGCCGGAGGCCATCTTCGCGATCAACTTGTTCGGTCCGATGCCGATCGAGGCGCCGAGCGAGTGCTCGCGGGCGATGCGCTCCTGGATCTCGCGCCCGAGCGCGATCGCCGCGTCCATCGTCGCGCCCCGCGCGCCGAGCCGGCCGAGGTCGAGAAACGCCTCGTCCACGCTGAACGGCTCGACATCGGGCGTGTAGGACAGGAAGCACTCGAGCAGCTCGAGCGACTTCTCGACGTACTTGCGCGGGCTGCCCTCGACGTACTCGGCGTTCGGGCACAGGCGCTTCGCTTCGGCGAGCGGCATGCCGGCGCGCACGCCGAACGGGCGTGCCTCGTACGACGCCGCGGTCACCACGCCCCGCCGGTCGGGATCGCCGCAGACGATGACCGCCCGGCCGCGCAGGTGCGGGTGATGGGCCTGCTCGACCGACGCGAAGAACGCGTCCATGTCCACGAGCAGGATCACGCGCCCTCCCGCCAGGCGCGCTTCAGCGTCCAGCGCGGGCCGCGCGCGTCGTAGCAGAGCTCGTAGCTCTCGTCGCGCGATCCCTGGACGGCGAAGTAGCGCAGCACGGCCTGGCCCTCACGTCGGTTCCACTGCCCCGTCACCCTGCGGACCCGCACGACACGGCCCTGCCAGCGGAATCGGATCGGGCGCATGACGCCGTCCAGGAATGCGGTCAGCACGTCCACGGGATCGTCGAGCGATTCGAACATGGTCTTGCAGGCGGGCACCGGCGGCAACGCTACTGCACGCATGGGCAGCCCGCAAGGGCGGCGTGCGCTCCGGCGCGGGACTCCTCCGGCGTCGCCGCCCGCGCGCGCCGCTCGCCGACGGACGAGAGGTCCGCCGCCGCGAGCGCGCCGGACGTCAGGCGGCCAGCTTCTCGCGGCGCAGGTCGAGCGCGCGCCGGATCACGACCAGGAAGGTCGCGACCAGCGCGATGATCGCACCCGCCCACACCAGGCTGATGAACGGCTTGGTGCTGACCTCGACGGCCAGCACCTCGCCGTTCGAGGCGGCGCCCTGCTGCATGCCGGGCAGTGACAGCTCGACGCCACCGTCGGCGCCGGGCCGGGCGTTCAGGATGTTCACCTGCCCGCCACCCGGCAGGTAGTCCGGCGTGCGCGTCGGCTGGCCCGAGGTCATGCTGACCTCGAAGGTCGGCTTGAGGGGCACCGTGCGCCCGCCGGTCTCGGCCGTGACGTTGGCGATCAGCTTCATGGACTGCGGACCCGGGATCGGGGTGAAGCCGACGAACGTGTAGGTGACCTCTCCCAGCTTCTTCGATTCTCCGGCACGGAAGAACTCGCCCGCCCCCGGTCCGCCCGCCCCGCCTCCGACGATGTCGAGCGGCGAGATGTAGATGTCGTGGGTGAGGAACCGCTCGATGTGCGGGTTCTTCATGTAGCTCTGGTTGTAGTCGCTCCAGTAGAAATGCGCGTTGGCCGTGTACCGGCCCTCCGGCGCGTTCACGGCGATGACCGCCACGTCCTTGCCGTCGCCGCCACGCTTCATGCCCTCGTAGGTGAGCTGGTAACCGAGCGCGCTGCGCGCCTCACCCCGGGGCAGCTGCACCTGCGCCGAGCGGCCGTAGCCGGACGAGGCGATCACGCCGATGAGCAGGATCGCGACCCCCATGTGGCCCAGGTACGCGACGCCGTGCCGCCAGCCCGAGCGGAATCCCCGCACGGTGACGCCCCAGTTCGCGGCCAGCGCGAACGACATCGCGAAGACGATGGCCACCGGCATCGGATCGCGGACGCCCCACGCGACCGCCGCCGCGGTGAAGACGACCGCGAGCGCGACCGCCGTGCCGGTCACCGGCGCGAAGATCAGCATCGCGGTCACGAGCCAGCCGAGCAGCGCGAAGCCGAACCACGGGAACAGCGTCTTCGCGAGCGGGTGGCCGTTCGCGTTGACGAAGCAGGCGATCAGGCCGACCGCGATCACCAGCACCGAGATCTGCAGCACGCGGCCGAGCCGGTGCGCGCCGGGCGGAGGTTCCTGCTTGCGCCAGCGCATGAGCGGCGACAACCCGAGGAGCAGCCCCAGGGCGATCGCCAGCGGGGCGTTGACGAGGTTGTAGTAGGACGTCTGCACGTTCGCCGGCGGCCCGAAGAGCCGGGTGATGAGCGGCGCGCTCATGCCGAGCGCCACCAGCAGGCACATGAGCATGAAGACGAGCTGACCGAGCCACAGGAACGACTCGCGCGAGAACGAACCCAGGGGCGTCGGCGCCTTCGGGATGTCGCGCAGGCGGCTCAGCAGCAGGCCGTATCCGCCGATCCCGACGACGCCGATGAACGACAGCAGGAAGCCCGAGAGGCCGAGGTTGGCGAACGAGTGGACCGAGAAGTCGGCCAGAACGCCGCTGCGCGTGAGGAACGACGCGTACAGCACCAGCACGTACGAGGTGATCGCGAGGAAGAAGTTCGTGCGCCGCAGCGAGCCGGTCACGCGCTGGACGAGCAGCCCGTGCAGCAGCGCCGTGTTGCTCAACCATGGGATCAGCGAGCCGTTCTCGACCGGATCCCAACCCCAGTAGCCGCCCCAGCCGAGCACCTTGTACGCCCACACGCCGCCCATGATGAAGCCGGTCGCCTGGATGGCGGTCGAGAACACCACCCACGGCATCACCGGCTTGAGCCAGCCGTCGAAGTCGCGGCGCACCAGCGCGGCGCACGCGATCGCGAAGGGCACGACGAACGACGAGAAGCCGATGAACAGCACCGGCGGATGGATCGTCATCCAGTAGTCCTGCAGCAGCGGGTTGAGGCCCACGCCGTCGGTGAAGGCCTGCGTCGCGCGCAGGAACGGACCGCGCATCACCGTCACCAGTCCGAGCATGATGTTCGGCAGGTTCAGGAACATCATGGTCGGGGCCTGCAGCGGGTGGCGCCAGCGCAGCACGAACAGGCCGAGCGTCGTGCTGAGGAACGCCCAGAGCAGGAACGTGCCCTCCTGTCCTCCCCAGAACGCCGCGTACACGAAGCGGCTCGGCATCGCGCGCGACGTGTAATCGTGGACGTACTGGTACTGGTACTGGTGGCTGAACAGGATCCACCACAGGAACACGGTGCCCGCCAGGAACGCGACCCACTGGACGACGTACGAGGTGCGCGCGGCCGGTTCCGCGCCGGCGCGTCCGCTGGTCACCAGCAGCCAGGAGAGGCCGGAGACGAGCGAGGCGAGGAACGCCACCCAGGCGAACAGCTGTCCGAGGTTCAGCACGCCGGCGCGGAGCAGGGAGCCGCCGACCGCGAGCGCCGGCAGCAGCAGCGCGGCCGCGGTCAGCAGCGAGGTGCGGCGGCCGCTCACGAGGCCACGCCTTCGGGGTGCTTGCCCTCCATCGCCTGGTACTTCGAGGGGCACTTGACGAGCAGCTGGCTCGCCTCGAAGTGATCGCCCTGGTACTGCCCGATCGCGACGATGCTCACGGCCTGGTCGAAGTTCCCGGGGATCACGCCGCGGTACTCGACCGGCAGGACGTCCCCCTTGTCGTCCTTGAGGGAAAAGCGCAGGTACTGCTCCTCCTTGCGCAGGACGTAGTCCCGGGAAGCCAGCTTGCCGTTCACCTGCACCTGACCGCTCGCCGTGCGGGCCTCGGCGAAGCCGATGTACGGCGTCATGGTCTGCTTGAAACTCGTCACGCCGATCACCATCGCCGCGACCAGCAGCGCCACCGCGAGCATCACCTTCGTGTTCATCGCTTCTCCAGTTCCCGCACGCGCCGCTCGACGCGCAGCAGCCACACGAACAGCAGGCCCCACACCAGCAGCGAGACTCCCAGCACGACGTAGTTGTGATTCATCCGTGAGCCACCCTACGCCCGGCCGCCGCCGGTGGAAACCCGGAGCGCCGGAGCGATCGTTTCTCGGTCCCTGCGACGTTCGAGACGCGCGACGCGCACCCGAAGCGACTGCATCCACACGAACAACCCGGTGAATCCGACCAGCATGGCCGTGAAGCACCAGCGGATCATCGGGTCCATGTCCACCTTGCCCCGCGTGTTGAGGATCGGGTCCGGGTGCAGCGTCTGGTACATGCGCGGCACGACGAACACCAGGAACGGCACGGCCACGAACGCGACCGCCGAATACACGGCCGAGAGCCGCGCCCGCTTCTCCTCGTCTTCGATGCTCCCGCGCAGCGCGAGGTAGGCGGTATAAATGAGCAGCAGGAAGAAGATCGAGGTCTCGCGGGGATCCCAGTTCCAGTAGGCTCCCCACATCGCCTTCGCCCACAACGCTCCGCTGACGGTGGCGCCGATGCAGAACAGCAGCCCCAGCTCGGCGGCGGCGGCGGCGTGATCGTCGGCGCGCAGGTCGCGCTTCACCAGGTAGCGGATGCTGTTGAGCATGGACCAGCCGAGCGCGAGCACGGTCAGCCAGGCGGCCGGAATGTGGAAGTACAGCACCCGCGTCGTCTCCTCCAGCACGGGAACCAGCGGCGCGAACAGCAGCGACGCGGTCATCGCCACGGAGATCCACAGGAACAGCACGACGCGCAGCATCATCAGATCGCTCAGTCCTCCCACAGATGTTCGTACAGTAACAGGCCCGCCGCGATCAGCGCCACGGCGTAGGCCGCGAGCAGGCGCACGGATCCGCCGGTCGGGCTTGACGCCCACATGTCACGAGTTCCGGCCACCGCCGCGGCCAGCACCGGCAGCAGCAAGGGCAGCGACACGCCGGCGAACAGCGCCCCGCGACCCCGCGTCTGCGCGATCACCGCTCCGACCAGCGTCGAGGACGCGGCGAGCGAGACCGTGCCCAGCGCGAGCACGGCGGCGAACGGTCCCCAGCGCACCGGCGGCGCCCCCGTCAGGAGCAGGAACAGCGGCACGGTCACCCCTTCGACGACCAGCAGGAAGAGCAGGTTGAACAGCAGTTTGCCGGTCGCGATCTCGGTGGGCGAGGCGACGAGGCGCAGCAGGAGCATCGTGCGGCCCTCGACCTCGCGCACGAACGCGTGGCCCAGCGAGGCGAGCGTCGCGAACAGCAGCACGATCCAGAACAGCGCCGCGAGCACGTCGGGACGGTTCGCCATCCTGCCGGCCGCGAAGCTCACCGCGGTCAGGCTCGCGACCGCGAACAACAGCGCGGCGTTGAGCCCGTAGCGGGTCCGCCATTCGCTGCGGCATTCCTTACGAAGGAGCGTCCAGACCGCGGCCGCTGAGCGGGATCCGGTTTGCGGCAAGCTGCACCTCCCGGGGATCGTTGGTGGCGAGGACGACGAGGCCCGATGGCGCGTGCTCAAGCACGAGCCGTTCCACGAGCGCCCTCCCCTCCTCGTCGAGGTGGGCGCCGGGCTCGTCGAGCAGCAGCAACGCGGGTCGGTGGAGTATCGCAAACGCAAGGCGCAGACGCTGCTTCATCCCCGAGGAGAACGTCCCGACGCGGTCGTCGCCCCGCGGCGCGAGGCCCGTCTTCGAGAGTGCGTTCTGAACACTCGCGCGCGCGTCGGGCAGTCCGCGCGCCTCGGTCGCGAAAGTCAGGTTCTCCGCCGCGGTGAATTCCTCGTAAAACTCCAGGTCGGGGCACGCCAGCCCCACGTGGCGGCGTCGCTCCCTCGGGGGCACGTCCGCGCCTTCCACCTCGAGCCGCGTCGTGCCCTCGCTCGGACGCAGCATTCCGGCCAGCACGCGCAGCAGCGTGCTCTTGCCCGAGCCGTTCTCGCCCGTGACCGCGACGACGCCCGGCCCCGGTTGCTCGAACGTGACGGGCCGCACGGCGACTCGCGCGCCGAAGCGGTGCGCGACCGCAGACACCGACAGGCGAACGGCGCGAGCGCCGCCCGACGCGGGCGCTGCGGATCCGCTCACGAAGCGCGGTCCCTCGCGGCCGTCTCCGCGTGCCGGTCGAGCAGGCGGACGAGGTCGGGAAGGATCTTCGCCTTCGCGTCCTCGCGCGAGCCCCGCATCTGCACCCCGGCCGCGTGCGGATGGCCGCCGCCGCCCCAGCGCGCGCAGACCTGGTCAATGGTCACGTTGCCGGTCGAGCGCAGCGACACCTTGACCTTGCCGGCGTCCACTTCGGAAAAGAGCGCGACCACCTCGACGCCCGCGATCGCGCGCGGCATGTCCACGAGTCCCTCGGTGTCGGCGCCGGCGAGGCCGTGCCGCACGAACTGCTCGGGCGAGACTTCGAGCACCGCCAGCCGTCCGCCCTCGAGCATCTGCAGGGCCGCGAGCGCCTCACCGAAGAATCGCAGGCGGCCCGCCGGGGCGGTCGCGTGCACCCGGCTCGTCACGTCGGAGGGATCCACTCCCGCCTCGACGAGCGCCGCGGCCATGCGATGCGCCCGGGCGTCGGTGTTGGAGTAGCGGAAGTTCCCGGTGTCGGTGAACAGCCCCACGTACAGCGCCTCCGCCGCCAGCAGGCCGGGCGTGGCGCCAGCCTCGCGCATCAGTTCGAAGACCAGGCTCGCCGTCGAGGCCAGTTCCGGCTCGATGACGTTCACCTGGCCGAAGCCGTCGTGCGTCGCGTGGTGGTCCACGATCGCGATCGCGATCGCGTGGCGGTCGAGGTGCTGCGCGAGCCGTCCGATCCGCTGGCGGTTGCCGGTGTCGAGCACGATCAGCGCGTCGGACTCGCCGAACCGCCGCTCGCAGAGCGCCTCGTCGTAGGTCTCGACCGGCTCCTCCGCGACCAGCCAGGCGAACGCCGGAGGCGTGGGGGAATCGTTCAGGATCCGCACCTGCTTGCCGCGCCCGCGCAGCCAGCCCGCCATGGCGATCTCGCTGCCGATCGCGTCGCCGTCCGGGTTGACGTGCGTGGTGAGCAGGAACGAGCCGTGGCGGTCGAGGAAGGCGTGCAGCGCCGTGCGTTCGGGCGAGGCGGCCGTGGTCACTCGCGGTTCCCGCGAACGGCGAGCCCGGCGACGTCCTTCAGGAACCACGCGTGCAGGCGCGTGTCCGCCGTCAGCTCGGGATGAAACGTGAGCGCGGCGACCCGGCCCTGTCGAACACCCACCGGTTCGCCGGCGAGCGTCGCCACCACCTCGACCGCGCGCCCGACGCGGGTGATGCGCGGCGCGCGAATGAACACGCCGTCGAAATCCCTCCCCAGCGGAGCGACGCGCACCGGAGCGTGGAAGGAGTGCACCTGCCGCCCCCAGGCGTTGCGCTCGACGGTCACGTCGATCGCACCGAGCGTCGGAGCCGGCAGCCGGTCGGCGGAGCGCGCGAGCAGGATGAGTCCCGCGCAGGTGCCCAGCACCGGCTTCTCCCGCACGAAGCGCTCGATGCCGGGGCGCAGTCCGGTCGCCGCGAGCAGCCGCAGCATCGTGGAGGACTCTCCGCCCGGAACGATCAGCGCATCGAGCCCCTCCAGGTGCGCCGGCAGCGAAACGCGGACAGCCCCGGCGCCGAGCGCGAGCAGGGACGCGCGGTGGCGCTCGAAATCGCCCTGCAGCGACAGCAGGCCGACGCGGGGCGCCGCACCGGTGCGCGCCGTGCGCGCCGCGCTCATTTCGGCGAGCTCACCAGCCGCGCCGGGCAAGCCGTTCGTCCTCGGAGAGCGTCTCGAGCGAGATTCCGCGCATCGGCTGCGGCAGGCCCCGGCTCACCTCGAGCAGCACGTCGGGACGATTCCAGTTCGCGACCGCCTGCACGATGGCCCGCGCGGTGCGCAGCTGGTCCCGGCGCGCCTCGCGCGGCTTCGACGCGTCCCCGACCTCGAAGATGCCCGAGCCGACGAACACCGCCTCGGCGCCGAGCTTCATCATGAGCGCCGCGTCGGCAGGTGTCGCGACGCCGCCGGCGGCGAAGTTGGGCACCGGCAGGCGGCCGGTCTTCGCGACCTGCTGCACCAGCTCGAAGGGCGCGGCGAGGCCCTTGGCCTCGGCCATCAGCTCGTCGGCGGACAGGGTCGTCAGCCTCCGCAGGTGCGAGACGACCGCGCGCATGTGGCGCACCGCCTCGACGACGTTGCCGGTTCCGGCCTCGCCCTTGGTGCGGATCATCGCCGCGCCCTCGCCGATCCGGCGCAGCGCTTCGCCGAGATCGCGGCAGCCGCACACGAACGGCGCCTTGAAATCGTGCTTCCAGACGTGGTTCGCCTCGTCGGCGGGCGTCAGCACTTCGCTCTCGTCGATGAAGTCGATTTCCAGCGCCTCCAGGATCTGCGCCTCGACGATGTGGCCGATGCGGCACTTCGCCATCACCGGGATGTCCACGACCGACTGGATCTTCTGGATCATCGTCGGGTCGCTCATGCGCGCGACGCCGCCGTCCTTGCGGATCCTCGACGGGATGCGCTCGAGCGCCATGACGGCCGCCGCGCCCGACTCCTGCGCGATCCCGGCCTGCTCGGCGTTCATGACATCCATGATGACGCCGCCCTTGAGCATCTCGGCGAGCCCGACCTTGAGGCGGAACAGATCGGCCTGCGACGTCGGCTTGCCGTTGCGGGTGGCGGCCCGCTGGCCGTTGCGCTTCGCTCCTGCGCCGTGGCGCGAGTTCGGACGCTTCACGAAAGTCCTCCTCCCCCGGGCGCCGTCAGGCGCTCCGCTCCATCGCCGCGCCGCCGAGCGCGCGCAGGCGCTCGACGATGGGCGGCGTCACCTTGCAGACGTGTTCGATCTCTTCCTGCGTGTTCGACTCCCCGAGCGAGAAGCGCACGCTCGCGTGCGCGTCCTCCGGGCGCAACCCCATCGCCACCAGCACGGGGCTCGGCCCCGGGTCCGCCGCGCTGCACGCCGAGCCGGTCGAAACCTCGACGCCGGCGCGGTCGAGTTCGTGCAGCACCGCCTCGCCATCCACGCCGGCGAAGCAGACATTGAGGATTCCGCCGACGCGCTGGTTCAGGTCGCCGTTGAGCCGCGTCTCGGGCATCGCCGCCAGCAGTCCGGCGAGCAGTCGTTCCGCCAGCGCGGCCACACGCTGCGCCGCGCCCGCGGCCAGGGCCTCCCGGGCCCGGAGCGCCGCGGCGCCCAGACCCGCGATCGCCGCGACGTTTTCGGTTCCGGCCCGGCGACCGCGTTCCTGATGGCCGCCGTGCACCTGCGGCACCAACCGGGTGCGCCGGCGCACGAACAACGCCGCCGCACCGACGGGCCCGTGGAACTTGTGGCCCGCGATCGTGAGCAGGTCCGCCTGCCAGGCGTCCACGGCGATCGGCAGCTTGCCGGCCGCCTGCACCGCGTCCACGTGGAAGAGCGCGCCGGCCTGCTTCGCGTGCAGGCCGAGCTCGGCGACGGGATGCACGACGCCCGTCTCGTTGTTGACCGCCATCAGCGAGACCAGCGCCACGTCGGGGCCCAGCGCGGCGGCGAGGGTCTCGGGATCCACCTGGCCGTTCGGGCGCACCGGCAGGACCGTGAGGGCGAACCCGCGCGTTTCGAGAAACCGGGCCGTCTCGAGCACGGAGTTGTGTTCGGTCGCGCCGGTGACGATGCGCCTGCGTTCGGGGCCCGCCAGCGCCGCGAGCGCGCCCTTGAGCGCCAGGTTGTTGGCCTCGGAACCGCTCGCGGTGAAGACGATCTCCTCGGGCTGGGCGCCGAGCAGGCGCGCCACCTCGACGCGCGCGCCCTCGACCGCCTCGCGCGCCGCCTCGCCGCGCGCGTGCACGCTCGAGGCGTTGCCGAACCGCTCGCCGCTCCACGGCGCCATCGCATCGAGCACCTCGGGCGCGGGCCGCGTGGTCGCGGCGTGGTCGGCGTACACGCGCGTCACGCGCGCACCTCCTCCGCCGACAGCGTGTGGATGCTGACGCGCTGCGCGAGCACCCCCGCGATCTTGCGCAGCTCGAGGGCGTAGGGACTGTCGGGCCGCGACGCCACGACCGGACGCCCCGTGTCGCCGCCCTCGCGCACCTCGGGCTGAAGCGGAATCGAGCCCAGGAACGGCAGGCCCATCGCCAGCGCCCGCTCCTGTCCCGCGCCGCTCGAGAAGATGTCGTGGCGCTCGTGGCACCCGGGGCACACGAAATAGCTCATGTTCTCGATCACGCCGAGCACCGGCACGTGCAGCTTGTCGAACATCGCGATCGCCTTGACGGCGTCCTCGATCGCGACCGTGGAGGGCGTCGTCACCACGACCGCGCCGGTCACGACCGTCTGCTGGATGAGCGACAGCTGCACGTCGCCCGTGCCCGGGGGCAGGTCCACGAGCAGGTAGTCGCAGCCGTCCCACGACACGTCGTGCAGGAACGTCTTGATCGCGCCGTGCAGCATGGGTCCGCGCCACACGACCGCCTCGCCCGCGTCCACGAGCAGGCCCATGGACATGAAGCGCACGCCGTGCGCTTCGAGCGGCACGATGCGGCCCTCGTGATGCTGCGGCTGGCGGTTCACGCCCATCATGCGCGGCAGGTTGGGGCCGTAGATGTCGCCGTCGAGCAGGCCGACCTTCGCCCCCGTCTGCGCCAGCGCGATCGCCAGGTTGGCCGCGACCGTGCTCTTGCCGACCCCGCCCTTGCCCGAGCCGACGGCGATGACGTGCGCCACGCCGGCGAGCGCCTTGCGGTCGGCGCTCGGGTCCCTGGGCTTGCGCACGCGGCTGGTCGTGTTCAGCACGATGTCGGCGACGCCGGGGATCGCGCCGACGGCCCGGCGGCAGTCGTCCTCGATCTGCCCCTTGAGCGGGCAGGCCGAAGTGGTCAGCACCAGCGTGAACGAAACCTTCCCGCCGTCGATCGAGACGTCCTCGATCATGCCCAGCGACACCAGGTCGCGGTGCAGATCGGGATCCTGGACGGTGCCGAGCGCGGCGAGAACCTGTTCCTTCGTGATCGAGGACATGACGCTCCTGCTTTGGGCGCGCTCCCGCGCCTATTTCCGGGTGCGACGGCGCTCGCGCGCCTCCCACCATTCACGCAGACGATTGATGCCCATCGCCGTCAGCACCGCGAGCACGATGAACGTGATGGCGTTGATGAGCCCGTAGAAGTACACCGCTACTCCGCCACGACCCGGGTGACCTGCGGCAGCTTGGCGCGCAGGTAACGCTCGATGCCGTTGCGAAGCGTCGTGGTCGAGCTGGCGCAGCCCGCGCACGCCCCGTGAAGCCGGATGCGGACGACGCCGTCGTCGCCGACGTCCACCAGCTCGAGGTCCCCGCCGTCCGGCTGGACGACGTGGACCCGCAGCTGCTCGATGACTTTTTCCACCTGCTCCCGCATGGCCGCCTCCGGGATCCGGCGCGCAGGGATGCCGGGCCGTGGGTTCCCCGGCTCGAGGAGGCCGGACCGCGACATTCGAGGCCGGCACTCCGCTCCCATGCTGCCGAACGGGCTACATTATGAAGCGCACGCCGCCGCGTCAAAGCCGCGGCTCCGTCTCGCGGCGCCGGATTTGGCCTGCGCGTGACGTTTGATGCCGCGTGATCCGAAGGCTGTTCGCAGGGATTGCCCGTGGAGCGGGTGGCCCTCGCTTCACGCCGCCCGGGGCGTCCGTGAGCCGGGGGTCAGAATCTCGCCTGGAGCTGCGCGAGCAGCACGTCGGCGCGGGTCGGAGGCGCGCCCGAGAGGCGTCTCGAAAACTCGAGCAGCAGGCGCACGCGACCGGGCACGAGGTCCACGTTCGCGCCCCACGCGAGGCCCCGCACGCGCCGCGCGTCGCCCAGCCCGGGCCGCCGGAAGTCCTCCTGCCGCGCGACGGCCTGCACACGGGGCGTGAGCCGGAAGGCTTCGAGCACGTACCAGCCGAAGTCGTCCTTCGCCTGCTCACGACCGCGCCGGTGTCGCGTGAGGTACTCCGCGCGCAGGAGCGCGCCGCGGTGCTCCACGCTGGCGTCCACGCCCCAGCGCAGGCTGTCCGGGCCATCGCGCGCCACGCTCGCGCCCAGCGAGAGCCGCGGCAGCGGGTTCGCCGTCACGCGGCCCACGAGCAGCACGGCGGAGTCGCGGTTGGCGGTCGTGTTCGCGCCTTCGCCGTTGAACACGCCGACGGCGAACGTGGCCACGGGGCCTGGGGCCCACTCGGCCGTCACGCCCATGTCGTACTTCGGCGCCAGCGAATCCACCGCGACCGCGAGGCCCGCCAGTTCGAGATCGGGGGTCGAGATCAGGTACTCGCGCGTGAAGGGCGTCTTGAACTCGCCCGCCGTGAGCGTGAAGGACGCGGGTGACCAGCGGAGGAACGCCTCGCGGAGACTGACCGCGGCCGCACTGCGCGCTCCGGTGGGCGCCTGCCATTCGGTGAGCATCCGGTACGAGAAGCGCGAGGGCAGCGGGCCGTCCACCGAAAGGCGGACGCGATTGAGCAGCAGCGTCAGCCCGGCCTGTTCCTGCCAGGACTCGCGCACCTGCAGGTAGCCCGCGAGCCGCGGCGCGGAAAGCTTCGGAGCCGCGGGCGGAGCGCTCGCCGCGCTGTCGGGCGCCGAGGCCCGCGACGGCGGCGCGCAGGCCGCGACGGCCGCGATGGCCAGCGCCCATCGCGCGGCGCCCCACCGGCGCCGCACGATCGTCCGGGAGGCCGGAAGGGCGCGTGGTTCCGTGGGCCGGGAAGGGCCGGGGCCGCGGAACGCGGTGCCCCGCGTCAGTCGAGGACGAATCATCGTCGGTTCCATCCATGATTTTGGTTGTCAACGGTGTCTAACTATCTCAAGATTCCTTCCATTGATGACTACAGGGAACATAAACGAACCTCCCGATGCATCCCAGCGCTTTCCGACGCACACAGGGGGACGCCATGAACACGCTGAACGCCACCGAAGCGGCGACGCTTCTGAAGCTGAACGTGAAAAGGGTTCAGATCCTGGCGCGTCAGGGCAGGCTGCCGGCGGCGCGCGTCGGCAGGAAGTGGCTCTTTCGCAGGGACGAACTCGAGGCGCTGCTCGGGCGGCGCGCGGACGCGCCCGGACGGACCCTTTCGATCAGCGCCCGCAATCGCCTGCGGGGCCGGGTCGCGCGCCTGACGGTGGACGGGCTGATGGCCGAAGTGGTGCTCGCGATCGGCGATCAGCACCTGGTTTCGATCATCACGCGCGCGAGCGCGGAACGGCTGGGCCTTCGGGCCGGCGACGAGGTGTTCGCCGTCATCAAGTCCACGGAAGTCATGGTCGGCAAGGAAGGGGTCGAGGATTGAAGCTCGCCGGCCGATGGGTCCTCGCCTGTGCGTGGTTGATGCCCATGCTGGCGTCCCCGCCGCCCCCCGCCGCCGCGGCTCGCGCCCAACACACCCTGCAGGTGTTCGCGGCCGCATCGCTCGCGGATGCGTTCTCCGAGCTCGGCCGCCTTCTCGAGGCCGGCCATCCGGGCCTCGAAGTCCGCTTCAACTTCGCCGGCTCCCAGCAGCTCGCGACGCAGCTCGGCGAAGGCGCCGCCGCGGACGTCTTCGCTTCGGCGGACGAGCGCTGGATGGAGGCCGTTCGCGAACAGGGGCTGCTCGCTTCGGAACCCGTGATCTTCGCGCGCAACGAGCTGGTCGTGATCGTCCCGCGCAGGAACCCGGGCCAGATCGCGAGCCTGGCCGATCTCGCGCGTCGCGGGGTCAAGCTCGTCCTCGCCGCGGAGACGGTGCCCGCGGGACGTTACGCGCGAGCCGCGCTCGCGAAGCTGTCCCGCGAGCCGGCGCTCGGCCCCGAGTTCGCGACACGCGTGCTTCGCAACGCGGTCTCCGAGGAGGAGAACGTGAAGGCGGTCGTCGGCAAGGTGCAACTCGGCGAGGCGGACGCCGGAATCGTCTACCGATCCGACGTGAGCCCCGCCGTCGCGCGCGTCGTCACCCGGATCCCGATCCCGCCGGACGCCAACGTCGTCGCCCTCTATCCGATCGCGCTGCTGCGTGGCGGCCACGGGGGCGCGGTGGCCCGGGCGTTCGTGGAACTCGCGCTCTCCCCCCGGGGCCAGCAGGTGCTCGAGCAGCGTGGCCTGATGCGGGCCGCGACGGGTCGCTGAGCGTGCCCGCCACCGCCGCCCGCCGGCGCCTCCCCGATTCCTTCGTGCGCGCGCTCGCCGCCTTCGCGACCGCCGTCCTGGTGGCCCTGCTGGCGCTGCCGTTCGTCGCGTTGCTGCTGCGCGCGCGCCCGGAGCAGATCCTCTCCCGGCTCGGTGACCCGGTGGTGCTCGACGCCCTCAGGCTGAGCCTGCTCGCGAGCGGGTCCGCGACCGCGATCGCGGTGCTGCTCGGGCTGCCGGCCGCCTGGGTGCTCGCGACGCGCCGGTTCCCGGGCAAGCGGATCGTCGAGGTGCTGATCGACCTGCCGATGGTCCTTCCCCCCACGGTCGCCGGGTTCGCGATGCTCATGGCCTTCGGCCGCGCCGGGCTCGCCGGATCGGCGCTGAAGGCGTTCGGCGTCTCGCTGCCGTTCACGACGGCCGGGGTGGTGCTCGCCCAGGTGTTCATGGCCGCGCCCTTCTTCATCGGTCCGGCGCGCGCGGCCTTCGCGGGCGTGGACCGGCGGCTGCTCGATGCCGCCGCGACGCTGCGCGCCCGCGAGAGCTTCACGTTCGTCCGCGTCGTCCTGCCGCTCGCGGCGCCCTCGCTGCTCGCGGGGGTGTCCATGGCCGGCGCGCGCGCGCTCGGCGAGTTCGGCGCCACGATCACGTTCGCCGGAAACTTCCCGGGCACGACCCAGACCATGCCGCTCGCGGTCTACGTGGCGCTGCAATCGGACCTGGACGCGGCGGTGGTCCTGTCGGTGCTGCTGCTGGCGATGGCCGTCGGCCTGCTGCTCGGGCTTCATTCGGCGCCCGCCGGCGGATGGTGGAGCCGCCCGCGTGCTGCGCGCTGAAGTCCGGCGGCGCTTCGCCGCTTTCGAGCTGTCGGCGGCGCTCGAGGCCGGCGAGCGCTCCGTCACCGTCCTCGTCGGCGAGAGCGGCTCGGGCAAGACCACGCTGCTGCGTTCGCTCGCCGGCCTCGAACGTCCCGACGCGGGAAGAATCGAGGTGAACGGCGAGGTGTGGTTCGACGCCGCGCGCGGCGTGGACCTTCCCGCGAGGGAGCGCGCGCTCGGCCACGTCGCGCAGGATTACGCGCTCTTTCCCCACCTGAGCGCCGCCGACAATGTCGCCTTCGGCCTGCGCGCGCAGGGCTGGTCGGCGCGCTACGCCGCCCCGCGGGTCGGCGCCGCGCTGGAACGGCTCGGCGTGGGTGCGCTGGCGAAGCGCAGGCCGCACGAGCTCTCGGGCGGCCAGCAGCAGCGTGTCGCCATGGCGCGGGCGATCGTGCTCGAGCCGTCCCTGCTGCTGCTCGACGAGCCGCTGGCGGCGCTCGACGTGCGGACACGCCGGTCGGTGCGCGGCGAGCTGCGCCGGATGCTCGCCGACCTGCCGTGCAGCACGGTGTACGTGACGCACAGCCCCGCGGAAGCGCTCGCCTTCGGCGATCGCATCACCGTGCTCGAAGCGGGGCGGGTGAGCCAGAGCGGCACGCGCCAGGAGCTCATGCGCCGCCCGCGTTCGCCGTACGTGGCCGCGTTCCTCGGCGTGAACTTCTTCCGCGGCACGCACCTCGCCTCCGCGGGCGCCGCGACGTCCGCGGTCCGTCTCGCGCTGCCGCACGGCGAGCTGCTGCTCGGCGACGGCGGCGACGTCGTCGCCGTCGTTCACCCGCGCGACATCACGCTCGGCCTGAACCCTCCCGAGGGCAGCGCCCGCAACGTCTTCAGCGGCCGCATCGAGGAACTCGCCCCCGAGCCGCCCGACGGCGAACTGGTGCGCGTCTCGCTCGCGACGCGGCCACCGCTCATCGCCGAGGTGACCCGCGCGGCGAGCGACGCGCTCGGCCTGCGACCGGGCCTGCTCGTCCACGCCTCGTTCAAGGCGGCCGGCGTCACGCTGGTGTCGTGAGCGCCGTTCCGGGCGGGTTCAACGCCGCAGCAGGTGGAGCACGCCGGTCGTCATCTGGGGCAGGTAGGTGATCAGGATCACGCCGATGCCCAGGATGACGAGGAACGGCACGACGTGCCGGTACAGCGCCGGCAGCGGTTTGTCGAATCGCGACGAGGAGAGCAGCAGGTTGAGTCCGACGGGCGGGAACAGGAAGCCGAGCTCGAGGTTGGCGAGGAACACGACGCCGAGGTGCACCGGGTCCACGCCGAACGCCGCGCCGATCGGCGCCACGAGCGGGGCGAGGATGACGATCGCGGAATAGATTTCGAGCACGCTTCCGAGCACGAGCAGCACGACGTTCAGCACGAGCAGGAAGACGTGCGGCGAATGAATGTGCGTGCGGACGAGGTCGAGCAGCGCGAGCGGGATCTGCGCGTCCACGAGCCAGCCGGTCAGCCCCAGCGCGCTGGCGAGCAGGATCAGCACCGCGCCGCACAAGCCGGCCGCCTTGACCAGCACGCCGGGCAGCGCCCGGATCGGGTGGATGTCGCGCGTGATGAAGCATTCGATCAGGATCGAGTACGCGAAGGCGAACGCCGACGCCTCGACGATCGTCGCGCGCCCGGTCGCGAACAGCGCCACGACCAGCACCGGCACCGACAGCTCCCAGCGGGCACCCCACAGCGCGGCGAGCGCCTCCTTCGACGAGAAGGGGTACCGGGGCGCCCTCGACCGGCCGCCCACCCGGACTCCCCAGAGCGCGACGAGCAGGATGAGCAGCACGCCCGGCACGAGGCCGGCGATGAACAGCGAGTCGGCCGGCACGTTGGCGACGACGGCGTACAGGATCACCGGCAGACTGGGAGGAAGCAGCAGTCCGAGACTGCCCGAGGCGGTGACCAGCCCGAGCGAGAAGCCTTCGGAGTACTTCTCCTCGCGCAGGATCGGGTAGAGCAGGCCCCCGAGCGCGATGATCGTCACGCCCGAGCCGCCGGTGAAGGTCGTGAACAACGCGCAGACGGCCGCGACCAGGATGGCGATGCCACCCGGCATCCAGCCGAACATCGCCCGGAAGAAGCGCACGAGGCGGCTCGCCGCGTCGGATTCGGCGAGCACGTAGCCGCAGGCGGTGAGCAGCGGAATCGCCGGCAGTGTCGGCGAGACCATGAGGCGGTAGATGTCGGCGGTCACCGCCGAAACCGGCACGCCGTCGCGGAAGAAGAGCAGCAGCGCGATGCCGCCCATGGCGAGAAAGACGGGCGATCCGAGCAGCGTCGCGAGCACGATGAGCGCGAGGATCGGCAGCCAGCCCGCCTGCGCGACCGCGGGCACGAGCCCGAGGCCGAAGGCGAGCCCGATGGCCGCGAACGCGATCGCGCGGCCCCACGCGTGCCGCGACGCGCCCAGCGCGAAGCGCAGCGAGATCAGCGCCAGCGCGGCGGGCATGATCGCTTCGCTGATCCACACGGGCAGGCCGAAGGCGAGCTTCACGCCCTGCTCGCGATCCACCATCACCACGCCCCACGCCGAGTAGGCGAGCACCGCGCAGATGCCGGCCGCGACCGCCGACGAAATCAGCCGCGCGACATCGCGCAGCCGGGCGTGCCCGAGCGCTTCGGCGGTGGAGAGGGTCAGGTGCTTGCCCTCGCGCGTCGCGAGCAGGCCGCCGAGGAACGCCAGCCAGAGCGTCAGCTGGGCCCGATACGCCTCGCCCCCGGGCAGGAAGAACCCGTTGATCGGGCGGCCGACCGCCTCGATGAGCGGCAGCACCATGGTGAGCAGGAACGCGACAACCAGCGCCCCTCCTTCCAGGCGGTGGAGGAACGCGACGAACCGGTTGGCGGGCGGTTCTTGCGCGGCCGTGTCGTGATCCATGATCGGCGGGCACGCTACCACGCCGGCTTCGCCCGCGCTCGTGCAGCGGAGTCTCGCGTTCGTCACGCCGGCGGCTCCGGCCCGCCGTCCTCACGGGAGGGCCGCGAAGTTCGGGAGTAGGCTGCGCTCGTCGCAGCGCCCCGCGCGCGACCGGCGCCGGAGTCCGCCGGCGGCCGTCGCGAGGACCGCCGAGAGGAGAAGCTCCCCCATGACCTGTCCGAGTCGTTTCGCGGCCGGCGCCCTCGCGGCGCTCGCCTGTTTCGCCCTGCCCTGCGCTCCGGTCCGGGCCGCCGAGGACGGGCCCACCCGGATGCTCCGATCGCCGGCGGTCAGCGCCACGCGGATCGCGTTCGCATACGGCCAGAATATCTGGACGGTCGAGCGCGCGGGCGGAGTCGCCCGCCGGCTCACGAGCTTTCCCGGACAGGCTTCGAACCCGAGATTCTCGCCCGATGGCCAGTGGATCGCCTTCAGCGGCGAGTACGCCGGCAATCTGGACGTGTACGTGGTGCCCGCCGCCGGCGGCGAGCCGCGGCGGCTGACCTGGCACCCGGGCGCCGACCTGGTCCAGGGCTGGACGCCGGACGGCAGGGCCGTGATGTTCGCCTCCGGCCGCGCCACCAACGCGCCCTCGCCCTCGCCAAGGTTCTGGACGGTGCCGGCCGCCGGCGGGCCCGAGGAGCCCATGGTGCTGCCGCGTGCCTACCAGGGCCGAATCTCGCCCGACGGCGCGCAGGTGGCGTTCCGCCTGAACAACTCGTGGGACGAGGAGCGCCGCAACTACCGCGGCGGACAGAACCGCCCCATCTGGATCACGAACCTGCAGACGCTCGAAACCGTCACCCCGCCGTGGGACGGCTCGAAGGACATGGACCCCGCGTGGCTCGGCTCGACCGTCTACTTCATCTCCGACCGCGACGGCGTCGCCAACGTCTGGTCCTTCGACACGCGGTCGAAGTCGCTCGCGCAACTCACCCGGTTCACGGACTTCGACGTCAAGACGCTCGATGCCGGCGCGGGCGTGGTGGTCTTCGAGCAGGCTGGCCTGATCCACGAGCTGGATCCGCAGTCGGGCCGCGAGCACGCCCTGGACATCTCCGTCGCCGCCGACTTCCCGTGGATGCAGCCGCACTGGGAGGACGTCTCGGCGCGGATCTCGAACCTCGAGATCTCGCCGACGGGCAAGCGCGTCCTCGTCGAGGCGCGCGGCGAGATCTTCACGATTCCCGTGGACAAGGGCGACGTGCGCAACCTGACGCGATCGGGCGGTTCGGCGGAGCGCGACCCGGCCTGGTCGCCCGACGGCCGATACGTCTCGTACTTCAGCGACCGCTCCGGCGAGTACCAGCTCGTGATCGAGGACCAGGGCGGGGTGAAGCCGGTGCGCGTCGTCACCCTCGAACACCCGGCCCATTTCTACACGCCCGTCTGGTCCCCGGATTCGAAGAAGCTCGCCTACCACGACACCAACCTGCGGGTCTGGGTGCTCGACGTCGCGAGCGGGAAGGCGAAGGTCGTCGGCAACGACCCGTGGATGTGGCCGCGGCGCACGCTGCAGCCGGCGTGGAGCCCGGACTCGCGCTGGCTCGCCTACACCGCGCACCTGTCGACGCTGTTCCGCGCCGTGTTCGTCGCCGACGCCGAGACCGGCGAGTCGAGGCAGGTGACCGACGGTCTCGCCGACGCCAGCTACCCGGTGTTCGACGCCAGCGGCAAGTACCTGTGGTTCCTCGCTTCGACGAACCTCGGGCTCGCCTCCCAGTGGCTCGACATGACCTCGTACGACCACGAGGAGACCTCGGGCCTTTACCTCGCCGTGCTGAAGCGGGACGGAGCGAGCCCGTTCCTACCCGAGAGCGACGAGGACGCCGGCGCCACCTCCGTCGCGCCGGAGGAGGCCGGCGGCGCGAAGGCCCCGGGCGGCGTTTCCGGCCGGCGGTCCGCTCCGGGCGGGGACACGGCCAGGCCGGGAGAGTCCGGACTCTCGAAGAGCGCCGCACCGGTCACGATCGACTTCGAGGGCCTGCAGTCGAGGATCGTGGCGGTGCCCGGCGTCGTCGAGAAACCCTCCAGCCAGTTGCGCGCGGGAGTCGCCGGAACGGTGTTCTGGCTCGAAAGCGAGCCCGCCGGCGGCACCTTCGGCGGCGGCCGCGGCACGCTCATGCGTTACAAGCTCGCCGATCGCAAGGCGCAGACGTTCGCCGGCGACGTCGCCGATTTCGCGGTGAGCGCCGACGGCCGCAAGCTCGTGTACCGCGCCGCCGCGCCCGGCGGACCGGCGGGAGGCCCGCCCGCGCGCTCCGCCGCACCGGCCCTGTACGTCGCGGACGCCGACAAGGCGCCCGCGGGCAAGGACGCCACGAAGCTCCCGTACGCGCTGCGCATGTGGCTGGACCCGCGGGCCGAGTTCGCGCAGATCTTCGCCGAGGCCTGGCGGAACCAGCGCGACTACCTCTACGTGCCGAACCTGCACGGCGCCGACTGGCCGAAGATGCGCGGGAAATACGGTCAGTTCCTGCCCTACGTCGTGCACCGCGCCGACCTCAATTACCTGCTCGACATGATGGGCGCCGAGATCGCGATCGGCCACTCGTACGTTCGCGGCGGCGACATGCCGGAGCTTCCGCCCGTGTACGGCGGGCTGCTCGGAGCCGATTTCTCGCTCGAGCAGGGGCGCTACCGGATCGCGCGGATCTACGACAACGAGAGCTGGAACCCCGAGCTCAGGGCGCCGTTGGCCGTGCCGGGCGTGAACGTCTCGGTCGGCGACTACCTGCTGGCCGTCAACGGCGAGGAGCTGCGCGCGCCGGACAACCTGCACCGCCTGCTGGACGGGACCGCGAACCGGCAGACCGTGCTGACCGTGAACTCGCGTCCGCTGATGGAGGGGGCCCGACAGGTCACGGTCGTGCCGGTGACCAGCGACCAGGGCCTGCGCACCCGCGCCTGGGTCGAGTCCAACCGCCGCCTCGTGGACCGGCTCTCGGGCGGCAAGCTGGCCTACGTCTATCTGCCCAACACCGGCCAACCGGGCTACGCCAGCTTCAACCGCTACTACTTCTCGCAGCAGGACCGGCCGGGCGTGGTGATCGACGAACGCTGGAACGGCGGCGGCTCCGCGGCGGACTACATGATCGAGGTCATGCGGCGCCGGATCGACGGCTACTTCAACAACGTCGCCGGAACGCGCGTGCCGTTCACGAGCCCCGAAGCCGGAATCTGGGGTCCGAAGGTCATGGTCATCAACGAAATGGCGGGCTCGGGCGGCGACTACCTTCCGTACATGTTTCGCACCTTCGGCATCGGCACGCTGGTCGGCAAACGCACCTGGGGCGGCCTCGTGCACACCGCCGACACCCCGACGTTCGTGGACGGTGGTTCGGCGATCGCTCCGCGCGGCGGGTTCTTCTCCGCCGACGGGAAGTGGGCCGTCGAGAACGAGGGCACGCCGCCCGACGTGGACGTCGAGAACTGGCCGAAGGACGTGGCCGCCGGCCGCGACCCGCAGCTCGAGAAGGCGGTCGAGATCGCGCTCGAGCAGCTCGCGAAGAACCCGCCGAAGCGGCTCATGAGCGAACCGCCCCCGCCCACCTGGGGCCAGCGGAAGTAGGGTCGGAACGCGCGCAGGGCGGCCGCGGCACGGGCGGCCGCCCCACGCGTGTGTTCGCCGGCGCTCAGCCCAGCCAGTCGCGCGCGATGCGCCAGGCGATGAGGACGCCCGCGAGGCTGCCGAGCGAGCTGACGAGGAACGCCGTCATCGGGCCGAAGCGCGCCGCGACCGCCCAGCCGGCCCACCCGCCCACGGTCATGCCGACCATGATGAAGAGCCGCTTCACCGCGGAACTCCGGGGTGCCGGGAGTCCGGGCCGGCCCGCCTCCGGCCAGGGGCCGCGCTCTCCGCGCGAAGGTGCGCCGTCGTGCGCCGCCGCCCGCTCACTTCAGGAACAGCAGCTTGCGCTGCACGGACACCCCGCCCGCTTCCAGGCGCGCCAGATAGACGCCCGCCGCCAGGCCCTGCCCGCGAAGCGCGACGCTGTAACGGCCGGGCGCCTTGCGCTCGTTCACGAGGGTCCTCACCTCGCGCCCCTGCACGTCGTACAGGCGCAGCGTCACCGGCGAGGCGACCGGCAGCGTGTAGAGCAACCGGGTCTCGCCGCGGAACGGGTTCGGAAAGCCCGGCGACATCGTCACCGCCGCCGGCGGACCCGCCGGCCCGGCGTCGGTCACGCGGATCGAATCCGTGCCGCCGAACTGGTAGTAGCGGGCCGAGAACTCCTGCAGGTACTGATTGGCGAGATCGTCGTCGTGGACGATGAGCGTGTTCTCGTTGTTCGAGTTCTCCGCCGACGCCGACCAGTTGTGCGAGCCGGTGAGCACGACGCCGTCCCACTGCGGATTGTCGGCGTCCACGATCAGGTATTTGTGGTGGAGCAGGCCGCCGCCGTTGTTGAGCCCCACATCCACCCCGGCCCCGACGAGCTCCGCGTACTCGGAGCCGGAGTCCGTGTTGTTGTCGAGATCCCCGCGCACCTTGCGGCCGGCGTTCTTCTGGGCGATCAGCGCGGAGGCGAGGTCCGAGCGCGTCAGGGTCAGCAGCTCGAATCCGAGGGAGTGCTGCGCCGCCTGAAGGGTCTGCAGGATCTGGAAGTTGGTCCCGTCGGAGGGGCTGAAATAGCAGCGCACGTCCCGGCCGCCGATCACGAACCGATGCGGCGTGTCGTCCAGCTTGTGCGCGCCGAAGCGTGAGACGGCGGCGTTGGGCGTCTCGGTCGTGCTCCCCCACATCTCCTGGAACTCGAGCGTGTAGGCGTTCGCCAGCGCGAGGTCCTGCACCTCGATCGCGTTCTGGTAGTCGTTGTTCGTGCCCGGGTCGGTCGGGTTCCACGAGCCCGTCCACACCCACGCGCTCTCGGGGGCCCCACCCCGCGCGTCGATGACGAAGAACTTGTTGTGCATCAGGCCCGCTCCGAAGTTGACCGGGTCGAAGCGGTCGTTGATGAGCGGGATGCCGGCCGAGACGAGGGAGTTGAGGGCGGCGGTGCCGAGATTGTCGTACTCGGTGATGACCCGGACCCGCACGCCGCGGTTCCGGGCGGCGATGAGCGCGTTCACGAGGGTCGTTCCCGGCGTGCCGCTCAGGCTGTAGATCGCCGCGTCCACCGAGCGCTGCGCGGCGTTGATGCGCGCCGACAGCAACGCCGGCAGGTTGGCGTTTCCGTTGGCGGGCGTCAGGTACGCGAGCGACGCGTTCACGCTCTTGTTGAAGTAGGCGTGAATGGCGCCGGTCGTGGCGGGCGGGGAAGCCGTGCTGAAGATCGCCGGCGAGGCGAAGTTGGTGCCGTTGGCGTCGGTCGAGCCGGCGCTGTACCAGTAGGCCGTCGCCGGCTGCAGCCCGGGAAGCGTCACCGCGTGCGACGTCCCGGAGGCCGCGTTCAGGACACTGTCCCCCAGCGCGGGCGTCAGGCCATAGCGGACGATGCTGCTCGAGGACACGTCGGTGGTCCAGTTGATCCGCACCGAGCCCGGCTGGATCTGGTCCTCGTAAGGGGTGGTCAGCACGATCGGCCCCGGGTGCGGGATGATGTCGTCCGAGGTGCGCGGCGAAATCTCGTAGTCCGCCGTGTAGGGCGGCCCCGGAGCCGGCGTGCCCGGCTTGTACTGCTTGAGGATGCCGACGACGTCGAACACCGTCGGCGCCGGCGGCCAGCTGGCCGGAATGAAGATGTTGGTCGTTCCGGTGGCGTCCGAGATCGTGGACAGGGTGGAGTTGTAGGTCACCCCGTTGATGCGCACGAGACGGCCCTCGTCGGGCTCGCTGAAGTCCGGCTGAAAGGTCGCGTTGACCTCCGAGCAGGTCATGATCCTGGGGTCGGGCACCGGCCGGCCGGTCGCGTGCCGCACGAGCAGCGCGAAATCCGGCTGCAGCTCGGTGAGCCCGCGGAACTGCAGGACCGTTCCGGTCACGGTGATGCTGTCGCCGGGCGACAGCGCGAAGGGCGGCAGCGAGGCGCTGAACAGGTCCACGCCGCCGGTGCCGTCCTGCACGTACACGTCGGTGCGCGTCGGATTGAGGTCCGCGGTCACGATGCCGGAAACGGTCGCCTCCGCCCCGACGGCGTACGGCGCCGCCGCCACGCCGCCGGCGTCGTTGACGTGGATCGTCACGATGGGCACCAGTTCGAGCACGCGCACCGCGGGCTGGGGCGTCACCGGAAGCCGCGTGCCCGAGGCCACCGCGCTGCGAACCGCGAATGAAGAGACGCCCTTCGTTCCCGGCGTCGTCACGCCGAGCAGCGTCAGGAGCCCGGGGTCGGTCGCGGTCACCGCCGCGCCGTTCACGAACACGGTGTCACCCACGACCGAAGCCGTCGCGGCCGCGAACCCCGTTCCCGAGAGCAGCACCGAACCCGCGGAGTGGGACCACGTCCAGCTCGCCGGCACCACGACCGAAAAACTCGCGAGCGTGTAGGCCGAGTCCTGGGTGAACGAAACGTACAGAGAGTCGAGGCTGCGGGCGGTGAAGACGGTCGCGGGCAGGATCACGGCGTGGCCGGTGCCGCTGCCGCCGCTCGCGAAGCCGGGTTCGGGCGCGCTGGCCGCGTTCTGCGGATTGCGGCCGTTACCCTGGAACACGAAGTCGCTGCCGTTGACGTCGGTGTCCTGGCCATTTCCGGCGAACTGGTCCGTGCCGCCACCGGCGAGCGACGTCGAGGTCGAGGACGCGTTGGCCTTGCGCTCGACGCTGTTGTTGTTGGCCGAGGTGCCGTGGTTCGGAGCCGCGACGCCGCCCTCGGGGTCGTTCGTGGCCCCCCAGCCCACCTTGTCCACGGTGGCCAGCGCGCCGTCCACGAGCTGCATGTTGCCGTTGTCGGCGATGCCCGAACTGCCGGGCCACAGGCTCGACGACCAGTCCGGCGTGACCGCGCCCACGTAGCCCTGGCTGGCGATCAGGTAGTAGCCGTGCGCCGCGATCTGCGCGCCCCCCGGCAGGATCGCCCGGTCTCCCCACGTCGAGCCGGCGGAGGACTTGTACTGCAGGCGCCAGCCACCGATCGAGATCGGGTTTTCGGTCGGATTGTAGAGCTCGAAGAACTCGTCGAAGGCCGAAGCGGGACCGCGTGTCGCGAACTCGCTGATGACCACGTGGGTGGCGGCGGCGAACGACGGCGGGGAGCCGACGGCAAGGGCGGAGAACGCGAGCAGGAGGACGCGGAGGGCGAGGCGGCTGCGCGAGGGCATGGTCGCTCCGAGGCTGGACGGTGGTGGGCCCGTGGGTGTGCCGCAAGCCTAGCACCGCCGCCCGGGACGGCTCCATGGCGGGCCGGGGCCCGGGCTCGTCAGCGCTCCTCCGCGGGCTTTCGCGGGTAGAACTTGCGGCCCACGAGTTCGTCGGGCAGGTGCTGCTGGTCCTTCGCCGCCTGCGGATCGTCGTGCGCGTAGGCGTAGCCCCGGCCGTAGCCCAGATCCTTCATGAGCCGGGTCGGAGCGTTGCGAATGACCAGCGGTGGCGGCAGGGAGCCGCTCTGCTCGATCTCGCGCATCACCGCGCCGTAGGCCACGTAGGTCGCGTTCGACTTGGGCGCGTGCGCGAGGTGGACGACGACCTGCGCCAGCGCCAGCTCGCCTTCGGGGCTTCCGAGCTGGTGGTAGGCCTGGAAGGCCGCGGTCGCGAGCACCAGGGACTGCGGGTCGGCCTCCCCGACGTCCTCGCTCGCGAAACGGACCAGCCGGCGCGCGACGTAGAGCGGGTCCTCGCCGGCCGCGATCATGCGCCCGAACCAGTAGAGCGAGGCGTCCACGTCCGAGTCCGGCAGGCTCTTGTGGAGCGCGCTGATCAGGTTGTAGTGCTCCTCGCCCGCGCGGTCGTAGCGCAGGTGCCGGCGGGCCAGCGCCGCGCGCACGTCGTCGGCCTCGATTCCGCGGCCGCGCGCCGCGGCGCTCGCCGCGGCGATCTCGAGCGTCGTGAGCGCCCGGCGCGCGTCGCCGTCCGCCGCCGCGGCGAGCAGCTCGAGCGCCTCCCCGCTCGCCGCGACGCGGCCACCGTAACCGTGCCCGGAGGCGAGCGCGCGCGAGAGCACTTCGCGGACGTCGGCGGGCTCCAGCGGCCGCAGGACGAGCACCCGCGCTCGGCTCAGCAACGCCGAGTTCACCTCGAAGCTCGGGTTCTCGGTGGTCGCGCCGATGAACACGATGTCGCCGCGTTCGACGTGGGCGAGGAACGCGTCCTGCTGCGCCTTGTTGAAGCGGTGGATCTCGTCCACGAACAGGATCGTCGGCTGCCCGGTCTGACGGCGGTGCCGAGCCGCGCGCTCCATGATCTCCTTCACTTCCTTGACGCCCGAGAGCACGGCCGAGAGCTGCACGAACGGCACACCGGCGGTGCGCGCGATCAGCCGCGCGAGGGTCGTCTTTCCCGTGCCGGGCGGACCCCACAGAACGATGCTCGAAAGGTGCCGGCCCTCGCGCATCAGCGCGAGCGGGCTGCCGGGGTCCAGCAGGTGCCGCTGGCCGACCAGTTCCTCGAACGCGCGCGGGCGCATGCGATCGGCGAGCGGCGCGTCCGGCCCGGGCTCGGCGGGCGGACCGCCGGCTCCGCCGCCCGTGACGGGTGGATCGCCGAACAGGTCGCCCGTCACGGCTTCGCCGACCCTTCGGCCGGTCGCGACCCGGCGAACCCTCCGCCGTCCGCCGGCGCGCGCCCGGGCCCGCCGGCGCGCCGCGCCCACTCGAGCAGCAGCTGCACGGCTTCGTCCGCGGTCGCGGGCCGGCCCTGCGGGCCGCCGTGCGCCTCGAGCTTCTGGAACAGCTCGGCCAGGACCGGCGGCTCGATGTTCGAGGCGGCGAGCACGTCGAGATCGCGGAAGATTCGCGCCGGGGGTCCCTGAGCGACGATTTCTCCGCCCTTCTTGAGCACGTAGACCCGGTCCGCGAGCGGCGCGACGAGCTGCACGTCGTGCGTCGCCACCACCAGCGAGACGCCCTGTTCGGCGTTCAGGGCGTTCAGAAGGCCGACCATTTCGTTGCGCGAGGCCGGGTCGAGTCCCTCGAACGGTTCGTCCAGCACGAGCAACTCGGGATCGAGCACCAGCGCGCCCGCGAGCGCCACCTTGCGCTTCTCGCCGCCCGACAGGTAGTGGCAGACCTTGTGCCGCAGGTGCTCGATCCCCATCCGGCGCAGCGCCCGGGTCGTCTTCTCCCCGACCTCGGCTTCGCTGTAACCGTAGTTCCGCGGGCTGAAGGAGACGTCGTCGAAGACCGTCGGCGCGATGATCTGCTCGTCGGCGTTCTGCAGCAGCACTCCGATCCGCTCGCGAATCGAGCGGAAGTTCCGGCCCGGGTCCTCGCCGAACACGCGGACTTCCCCCTCCTGCGACTGCAGCAGGCCGAGCAGGTGGTACAGCAGCGTGCTCTTGCCGCAGCCGTTGGGGCCGAGGATGACGACGCGCTCGCCCTTCTCGACGACAAAGTCGAGCCCGCACAGGTGCACGGTCGTGCGATCGGGGTAGGTGTGCCGGACGCAGGAAACGTGAACGATGGGCCCGCTCATGCGCCCCCCGTCCCGCGCAGGAGAATCGCAACCGCGAGCACCCACGCCAGGCACACGAGCGCCCACGCGTCCTCGACCCGGAAGTCGTGCCAGTGCCGGCAGCCGCAGATGCGCCCCGAATGCCCGCGCAGCGACATGACCTGGTGGAGCCGCTGGCTGCGCTCGAAGCCGGACAGCAGGACCGTCCCGAGCGCCTCCCCCAGCAGGTCCAGGCGCCTGCGCGGCGACCCGCTCATGCCGCCCCGCAGGTACAGCGCCCGCCACAACCGTTCGACCCGCGCGAGCAGCATGAAGACGGCGCGGTAGGTCAGGAACAACGCGTCGCCGAGGGTCTTCGGCAGGACGCGGGCGAGCGGAGCGAACAGGTCCGGGTAGGGCGTCGTGCCCACGAGCCAGAGCGCCGCGAGGCTCGCGACCATCGGCCGCATGCCGAGCACCAGCGCCGCGGGCAGGTCGCCGCGGAACCGCGCGACGACGAACACGAACGAGAAGAGCAGCGGCGTGCCCGCCGCGGCGGCGACGAGGCCCGCCGGCAGGCGGGCGGCCGCGCTCAGGGCGAGCGCCGTCGCCAGCATCAGCGCCAGCACCAGCCACGAGGGCGAGAACACCGCGACCGCCACGAGCGCCGCCGCGAGCACGAGCTTCGAGGCCGCGCTCGCCCGGTGCCAGACGGTGCCGCCGGCGCTGGCCAGGTAGTCCACCTGTGCGAAGGTGTTGATCACGACCGCGGAGCCTCGTGGGCGATCGTCCGCGCTCCCGCGGGGCGCGGCAGCAGGTCCGGGCGCACGCGGTCGAGGAACCGCGCCAGCCCGTAACCCAGCAACGACTCGACCCCGACCGCGACCGCGAGAAGCGGCAGGAGGACCGCGGCCAGCACTCCGCCCCGCACCCAGCGGAGCGCGTGGCCGACCTCGTGTTCGCTCCCGAGCGCCGGCGAGAGGCGCACGCTCAGCCACAGCAGCGCGATCCACAGCGCGCTCGACAGGAGTTGCGAGACCGCGGTCGCCGCCGCCATCGCCCCGGCGGGCCGCAGGGGCCGTACGAGCGCGAGGTAGACGGGGCGGGCGGTCGCTGCTCCGAGCCCCAGGACCAGGGTGTTCAGTCCGACGACCGTGAAGCCGCCCTGCCCCATCAGCGCCAGGATGAGCGTGACGACGAAGCTCACCTGCATCGCGCCCGCCGCGCCGAGCAGCACGCCGACGGGTCCGGCGAGCGTCATGCAGTAGTCGAACGCGGTGATCGGCACCGGCAGCGCCATGATCACGAGCATCACGCCGGCGAGCGTGCTCTGCAGCGCCACCGGCCGGGCGCCCGCGCCACGGCCGCCGCGGACCCCGAGCAGCAGGAGGAAGGCGGCGAGGAGCAGGCCGCCGAGCCAGACGGGAACGGGCAACACGCCATCGGGAATGTGCAGGTGGGACAAGGGACGCCCTCGGGAATCAGGTGCGCGCGCCGGACCTACTGGGCCCAGGCGAGCGCCACGGCGGCGGCGATGGCGCCGGCATCATGCAGGGCCGAGAGCGCGGCGTCGAGCGTCGCGCCGGTGGTGACGACGTCGTCCACCAGCAGCACCCGCCTTCCCCGCAGCCACGACGGCCGTTCGATGGCGAACGCCCCCGCGAGGTTCGCCCGCCGTGCGGCCGGGCCGAGCCGGGCCTGGGGCGCGGTCGCCCGCACCCGGCGCAGCGCGTCCGGCAGGTGCGGCACGCCGATCGCTTCGGCGAGCGCGTCGGCCAGCGCCGCCGACTGGTTATAGCCGCGCTCGCGCAGGCGGGCGGGATGCAGGGGCACCTCGAGCACGAGGTCGGCAGGGCGCCCCGCCGCCGGCAGGGCGGCCGCCATCTCCGCTCCGAGCGGGACGGCAAGGGCCGGTCGGCCGTGATACTTGAGCGCGTGCACGAGCGCGGCGGCACGCTCGTCGAACAGCCAGGGCGCGTGCACCGCGAAGGCACGATGACGGCGACAGCCGGCGCCTTCCCGCCCATCGGACAGGCAGCGCACGCACAGGATCGTGCGCAGGCGCGGAATGCGGGCGAGGCATGCGCCGCACAGCAGCCGATCCGGGTCGGCGGCGACGCCGCATCCCGGACAGCGTTGCGGCAGGACCGCGTCCGCGACGGCCCGCAACAGCGCGCCGGTCATCGCGGCCAGCCCACCGCTGCGGAGAGCGGTTCGAGCGGAACCTCGCGGCCGAGCCACAGCGAAAGCGAGCGGCGCGCCTGGTGGACGAGCAGCCCGAGCCCGTCCACCGCCCGCAGGTGCTGGGCCCGCGCCGCCTTCACCCACGGCGTCAGCTCCGGCCCGTAGGTCAGGTCCACGACCAGCGCGGTTCGCGCGAGCCGCTCGAGCGGGGCGGGCGGCTCCTCCGCCGACAACGGGGTGCAGTTGACGATCACCGTGCTCTCGGCGAGCGCGTCGCGCTCCTCGTCCGAGCGCCAGCCCAGGAAGCGCTCATCGAGCCCTTCCCCCCACGCGAAGCGCGCGTCCCGGGGCCGACGGGCGCTCACCGTGACCTCGCGGCAACCCGCCCAGTGCAGGGCCAGCGCGAGGCTGCGTGCGGCGCCGCCGGCGCCGAGCAGCACCACCCGTTCGCGGACCGGGTCGTGCCGCAGCTCCCTGAGCAGGTCCACGAATCCGGGACCGTCGGTGCTGTCGGCGTAGCCGCCGGGCTCCCGGAAGACAAGGGTGTTGGCGGAACGGGCGCGTTCGGCGGCCACCGAGGCCCGGGCCGCGCAGTCGAGCGCCGATTCCTTGAGCGGGTGCGTGAGATTGCAGCCGAGCCAGCCGCGGGCCGCGAGGTCCGCGAGTCGCCCGGGCAGCTCGTCCACGCGGGTGCGCAGCGCTTCGGACTCGCAGACGACGCCGACGGCCGCGCAGCCCGCGCGGTGCAGCACGGGCGACAGGGTGTAGTGGAGCGGATCGCCCAGCACCGCGAGGCGGACCGGCGCGCTCACGGCCGCGTCGCGGCGGGGGCTTCGCGGCGCAACCGCACCAGCATGAGGATCGCGAACAACGCGAGCGCCGCGCTGGTCAGCTGGCTCTCGGTCATCGAGAAGGCGGCGGTGCGCAGCAGCACCGCGTCGGCTTCGTACGCACGGGTCATGTCGATCGGGATGCGCGCCAGCGAGAAGACGAGCAGGAAGCCCCAGAAGAGCATTCCCGGGGTGCGGAGGCGCTTGCGCACCGCCCACGCCACCACGAACAGCAGCAGCCCGACTCCGGCGTTGTAGAGCTGCGAAGGGTGCACGGGCGTGTCGCCGAACTCGAGGTAGGCGAACGAATCGTGCGGGAAGCGGACCCCCCAGGGCAGGGACGTCGGGCGCCCGTAGCAGCAGCCGTTGAACCAGCAGCCGAGACGGCCGAACATCAGCCCGAGCGCCAGCGACGGCGTCAGCGCGTCGGCCACGAGCCAGCGCGGCAGGCCCAGTCGGCGCGCGGCCACCAGTCCCGCGAACGTGCCCGCGACGATCCCGCCGTACAGGGTCAGTCCGCCCTGCCACAGCGCCAGGACGCTCCCCCACTGGCTGCGAAACTCCGCGAGGTGCTCGATGACGTACAGGCCGCGCGCCCCGATCACCGCCGCGACCAGCGTGACGAGGATCACGTTCACGAAGCGGTCCTCGTCCAGCCCGAGACGGCGCGCCTCGCGCAGGCCGAGCCAGGTGCCGACGAGGAACGCGGCGGCCATCAGCGCCCCGAACGAGCGCAGGTGCAGGGGGCCGATCTGGAACAACTCGGGATGCATCAGGACTCCCGGCGCCGCAGCGCCACGTTCTGCAACAGGCCGATCTGGACGCAGTTCACGATCAGCGCGGTGCCGCCGTACGAGAGGAACGGCAGCGGCACGCCGGTCACGGGCGCCCAGCCGACCGTCATCAGGATGTTGACCATGACGTGGAAGAACAGGGCGGTGACGATCCCGACGGCGAGCAGGCTCGCGAACCCGTCCCGCGCCACCACCGCGAGGCGGTAACCGCGGATGATGACGACCGCGTACAGTAGCACCGCGGTCAGCGCCCCGAGCAGCCCGAACTCCTCGCCCACCACCGAATAGATGAAGTCCGTGTGACGCATGGGCAGGAACGCGAGCGCTTTTTGCGAACCCTTGAGGTAACCCTTGCCCAGGAGGCCTCCCGAGCCGATGGCGATCTTGGACTGGATGATCTGGTAGCCGGCCCCGTACGGGTCGTTCTCGGGGTTCACGAACGTCTCGATGCGGCGCTTCTGATAGTCGTGCAGCCGCCCCCACAGGTGCGGCGTCTCGTAGGCGACGACGCCGTTGATCGCGACGAAGAGCAGCAGGACCGCCAGGCGCGGCCGCACGAACACGAGCAGGGTCGCGAACAGGCCCGCGAACCAGGCGACCGAGCCGGTCAGGAAGAACAACGCGACGTTGAAGACCGGCGAGAGCCCGAGCAGCAGGCGGCCCGGCGACATTCCGGCCCAGAAGTACATCGCCACCAGCATCGCGGGAAACGACATCGCCGTGCCGAGGTCCGGCTCCTTGGCGACCAGCGCGAACGGGACGAGGGTGATGAACAGCGGCGGCAGCCACCAGCGCATGCGCCGCAGGTCGATCTTCGAGTGGTCGAAGAAGCGCGCGAGCACGAACGTCGTGGCGAGCTTCGCGAGTTCGCTCGGCTGGAACTGCACGGGACCGAAGTCCAGCCATCGCCTCGCTCCCATCTTGCTCGAGCCGACCAGCAGAACCGCGACGAGCAGCACGAGTGAAATCGAGTACAGCGGCCAGGCCAGCGAGTCGTAGATCCGGAAATGGATGCCCGCGACGACCATCGCGATCGCGGTCGCGAGGCCGAACCAGACCAGCTGCTTCATCCACAGGCCCTGGTGGGCGCCGGGAATCGAGGTCGCGCTGTAGACGGTGAGCAGCCCCATGAGCACGAGGCCGAGCGCCGCCAGCAGCAGCGGCCAGTCCAGCTCGGGCAGGCGCGCCCTAGTCACCGGCGGCTCCGGTCGAGTCCGCCGGCACGCGCGGCGCCGGCGGCGCGGTGGCGAGGGAATCGCGCAGCAGCACGCGGCGCAGGACGTGGGCGGCGATGGGAGCGCAAACCGAGCCGCCGTGACCGCTGTTCTCGGCGACGATCGCCAGCGCGATGGTCGGATGATCCGTCGGCGCGTAGCAGACGAACAGCGCGTGGTCGTTGCCGTGGGGATTCTGCGCGGTGCCCGTCTTGCCCGCCACGCCGATGCCCGGAATCCGCACGGCCGTGGCGGTGCCCGCGTCCACCACCTTCTTCATCGCGTCGTGCACCACCGCCCACTGCTCGGGCGTCGAGGCGAGCCCGGCCTCGAGCGGCCGGTCGATGCGGAACGTCGGCACGCCGTCCACCGCCTTGACGACGTGCGGCCGTACGGCGCGGCCGCCGTTGGCGACCACCGAGGTCATGGTCGCGAGTTGCAGGGGGGTGGTGAGCAGCTCGCCCTGTCCGATGCTCAGGTTGAGCAGCACGCCCCGCGGCCAGTGCCCGGCCTTGAAGTTGCGGTTGTAGTAGGCGTCGTCGGGGACGAGCCCGCGCGCCTCCGCGGGCAGGTCGATGCCCGTCCTCGCCCCGAGCCCGAGGTCGCGCGCGATCTCGCCCAGGCGGTCGAGACCCAGTTGCAGACCCAGCTGATAGAAGTACACGTCGCAGGAGAACTGCAGCGCCCCGACGATGTCGAGCGAGCCGTGGCCACGCGCGTCCCAGCACTTGAACCGCCTGCCGCCGAACGTGTAGCCGCCGTTGCAGGCCGCGGGTTCGTGCGTGTTGCGGCCCGCGAGCCCGGCGTGCAGGCCGGCGAGCATGGTCACGATCTTGAACGTGGAGCCCGGCGGGTAGGCGCTCTGGATCGCGCGGTTCAGCAGCGGATTCCCGCCATCGGCGCTCAGCTCACGCCAGCGCGCGAACGAGATGCCGCTCGAGAATTCGTTGGGGTCGAACTGCGGCCGGCTCACCATGCCGAGGATCGAGCCGTCGCGCGGATCCATGGCGACCGCGGCGCCGCGCGCGATGCCGCTCATCGCCTCCTCCATCGCCCGCTGCACGTCGAGGTCCACGGTCAGCGTGACGTCGTGGCCCGGCACCGGCGGCCGGGGCGGGCTGCCTTCGAGTCCCGAGACGCGCTTGCCCATCGCGTTCACGACCACGAACTCGGCGCCGTCCTCGCCGCGCAGCATTTCCTCGTAGCGGCGTTCGATGCCGGTCTTGCCGATGAGATCGCCGAGCCGATAGCCGGCGTCCTCGCGGGCCTGCAGCTCCTGATCGTTGATCTGGCCGGCGTAGCCGAGCATCTGCGCGGCGGCGGCACCCTCGGGATAACTGCGCAGCGGCACGACCTGGATGTCGAGCCCGGGCAGGTCGGCGCGCAGTTCCTCGACGCCCGCCATGACCGCGAAGGGCGCGTTGCGCCGCAGCACCGCCGTCTGCCCCGTGCGATTCGCCTCGGCCACGCGGCGCCGCACGGCGCTCGTGTCGTCCACGATCAGCGCCGCGACCTGGGCGTACCAGTTCCCGTCCAGCACGGCGCGCGCCCGGGCGGCGCTCTCGGCCGGCATGGGCCGGAAGACGACGTCGAACGACGGCCGGTTGTCGGCCAGCAGCCGGCCGAAGCGATCGCGGATCGCTCCGCGGGGGGCGCGCAGCACGTCGAGCCGGACGCGGTTCTGCTCGGCGAGGCGCGTCAGCTCGTCGTGCTGCACCACCTGCAGACGCAGCAGCCCGAGCACGACGAGTCCGAAGCCGGCCAGCACGGCGGCCACGAAGGCGCCGAAACGCTGGTCCTTGACCTGTCTAGGAGGTCCGGGGGGCACGGGCGAACACCGATCGGCCGATGGCGCGGCGCAGGAACCAGAGAAGCACGACCCCGAACGTCGCCGTCAGGATCGTGGCGAGGAACGCACGTCCGAGCAGGAATGGCAACCCCGCGGTGTCGCGACCCAGCTCGAAGGCCGCGCTCCACAGCTGGTGGATCAGCACGCCGGCGCCGATCAGCACGAACTGGGTGCGGGCGCTGTCGCGAACCAGCGTGCCGGCGAGCCGCCCGGAAGCGTAGCCGAGCAGCGTGAGCAGCAGCGCGTGGCGGCCGAGCCAGTGCGCGGCGTCGAGGTCGGCCATCAGGCCGAGCACGAAGCCCATCGTCGCACCGTACGCGTCGCCGTGCCGGAGCGCCCACGCGACGGTCGCGAACGCGATCACGTCCACGACCAGTCCCCGGGCGGCGAGGCTCGAGAGCGCGGTGGACCGCAGGAGCATCGCGGCGAGCGCCACGACCAGGAAGGCGCCGACGTGCCTCAACGACCCGCCCTCCGCAGGCTGTCGGCACGCGCCGCGGCCGCCGCGCGTTGTGCCGCGAGCGCGGAATCGCGTGCCGCGACCCGCCGGGCGGCCGCTTCGGTGGCGAGCCGCGCCTGCCGGCCGGCCGCCGCCGCGCGGGCCGCGGGCAGCGGCGTGATGCGGCCGGGCTCGGGCGCCAGGCGCGGGCGCAGCGGCTCGCCCGGCGCGAGCGGCTCGGGGCCGGGGGCGACGAACGCGTGCCGCAGCCGGGACAGCTGCGCCGACGGCGCCACCTCGACCTCCTGCACGAGTCCGCTCGCGTCACGGTGCAGGCGCACGACGCGCCCGACCGGGATGCCGCGCGGAAAGCGCAGCGACAGCTCGCTGGTGACGATCCGCTGGCCGATCGTCACCGTGTCCGAGAGCGGCACCGCGGTCATGAGCAGCCGCGGCGAGGGCGCGAGGGTGAAGCGCAGGATTCCGTTGACTCCGGTGCTCTCGACCTCGCAGGCGATGGCGAGGTTCGGATCGGTGAGCAGCGCCGCGCGAGACAGCCGGGGCCACACCTCGGTGACCCTTCCGACCAGCCCGTCGGCCGTGACCAGCGCGTCTCCGGGCCGCACTCCCGCCCGCGCGCCGGCGCTGAGGGTCGCGGAGGTCGGCATCGGGTCGCCTCCCAGCGCCAGCACCTCGACCGGTCGCAGCGGCAGACCGTGCCACTCGGGCAGTTCGAGCAGCGCCCGCAGGCGCCGGTTCTCGGCGCCTTCGGACCGCAGGCGCTGATTGTCGAGCTCGAGCTGGGTGATGCGCCGGTGCAGCTCGTTGCTTTCCCGCCAGGCGGCGAACAGGCGGTCGCCGGTCAGCACGACGCGGTCGAACGGTTCGAACAGGTACGCCCCCACCCCGCGCGTCCAGGCCACCGGCAGGTGATCGCCGATCACCAGCAGAAGCAGCGAGAGCGCCGTGTACGTCGCCACGAGGACGACGCTGCGGCGCTCGGCCGGAGGCAGGATCGAAGCCAACGTCAGCCTCGCGATTCGCGGTTCATCGAGTCCCCTGCCCGGGCCGTCCCGGGCTAGTCCCGGTGCCCGCTCAGGATGACCTTCTCGTAGATCTCGAGGTTCTCGAGAATCTTGCCGGCGCCGCGCACCACGCAGGTCAGCGGGTCCTCGGCGACGCGGATGTTGAGGTTCGTGACCTCCCGCATCAGCAGGTCGAGCCCGCGCAGCAGCGCGCCGCCGCCCGTCAGATAGATGCCGCGGTCCACGATGTCGGCCGCCAGCTCGGGTGGCGTGCGCTCGAGGCACTCGCGCAGGGCGTTCACGATCTGCCCGACCGGCTCCTGCAGCGCCTCGCGGATCTCGACCGAGGAGACGCGCAACGTGCGCGGAATGCCGCGCACCAGGTCGCGCCCCTTGATCTCCATGTCCATCTCCTCGGGCAGCGGGAACGCCGAGCCGATCTCGATCTTGATGCGCTCGGCGGTCTGCTCGCCGATGAGCATGTTGTACGCCTTCTTGGAATAGTTCGAGATGGCCTCGTCGAGCTCGTCGCCGCCGGTGCGGATGCTGCTCTTGGTGACGATGCCGTTCAGCGCGATGACCGCGATCTCGGTCGTGCCGCCGCCGATGTCCACCACCATGTTGCCGGTCGGCGTGTCCACCGGCAGCTCGACGCCGATCGCCGCCGCGATGGGCTCGGGCACCAGCAGCACCTCGCGGCATCCCGCACGCACCGCGGAGTCGATCACCGCGCGCTTCTCGACCTCGGTGATGCCCGAGGGTACGCAGATGATGATCCGGGGCCGCACGAGGAACTTGTGCTTCTGCACGCGCTGCACGAACACGCGCAGCAGGTGCTCGGTCACCTGGAAGTCGGCGATCACGCCGTCCTTGAGGGGGCGGATCGCGTTGATCTCGTCGGGCGTGCGGCCGAGCATGAGCTTGGCCTCGTTCCCGACCGCGGCGACCTTGTTCGTGGCCTTCTCCATGGCGACCACGGAGGGCTCGTTGAGCACGATGCCGCGGCCCTTGACCCAGACCAGTGTGTTGGCCGTGCCGAGGTCCATGGCGACGTCGGTGGAGAAGAACCCCATCAGGCTGTCGAGAAACATCCCTGCCTCATCGTGCTGGGGTGAGTCGCTTCGGGTGGCCGACAGGAAGCGGCGGGCTGCAGCGCGGGGTGCAGTTCTCCGGTCGGGCCTCCCTGCCCCACGGAAACCGCCGCAAGCTAGCATCCGAAGCCCCAGCGCGGCAAGCCATTGGACGCGCCGCGTGGAAGCCGGCGACGAGCGGCACGGATGCGACCTCGGGGTGGCCCGAAACCTCCATCGGAACCGGCGGCCGACGGGCCGCGGGTGGACCGGTCCGGCGGCCGATACCTCCTTCACCCACCGCCGTTTTGGGGAAATGCCCCGGCACAAACGCACCCCCGCGGGGTATGGCATAGTGCGGCGCCTTCGCCGGGCTCCGGCCCGGAATGCGCTCCTCGCCCCGATCGCTCCGGAGACTCGTCACCGCATCGGCATGGACCGTCTTCTACGCCGCCTCACGCTGCTCACCGTGCCGCTCGCGGTCGTGCTCGGCTCGACCCCGCTCCCGGGCAGGGCGCAGCAGCCCGCCTCGGGGCGATACGCGTTCGCGGACACCACGCTGCTGCGCGACACGCTCGGACTCGTGTTCGCGGGGATCTTCCCCGCCGCCGATTCGCTCGGGCTCGCGCCCGACACGCTCCGGGCGCTGATGATCCGCTATCGCTTTCCGCTCGCCCGGCTCCTGGTGCTCTCCGACAGTCTCGGCGTGCCTGTGGACAGCGTCGGCGTCGTGGTGGACCGCGAACGGTTCAATCCCCTCGCCGGCGGGCGCAACCGCCTGCGCGACGAGAACGTCTTCCGTTTCACCAGCGGCTGGACCTCCACGCGCACGACGAGCGCGTGGTCGAACAACTCCGAGTACCGCGTCCGGCGGGGCCCGTGGTACGCCAACAACCGCACCGACGTGAACCTCGAACGCTACAAGAGCGTCGCGGCCACGACCCTGCGGCAGACCCGCGACATGACCAGCGAGGCCGGAACGCGCCTGAGCGAGCAGCAGTCCTTCGGCCTGTGGGCCCACACGATGCTTTACGACAGCTACGACCCCAACTCGACTTCGAACCAGAAGGAGACGCTGAACGAATTCAAGCTGACCGCCCGCAACCAGCGGCGCGGGAAGCGGGGCTCCTCGACGGATCTCAACCTGCTGGGCGGATATCTCTACGACGATAAGCCGTCCATCGAGATCAAGCGCGGACTTTCGGGCCGCGCCGACGGACGCATCCGCACCCAGATCGGAAACTGGTTCACGAACGACCTCTCGGGCGCGACGAGCACCAACCTCGCCCGCACCCGCCGTCCGGAGGCGGTCGAGGAACTGCGCGCGATCGACCTGGCGACGAACCTGGCCGGAACCACGACGATGTTCGCGGCGAAGCCCGTCGGGCTGAACCTCAGCTACGCCCTGCGGCGCACGCGCGTGGACACGCCCACCGACCAGAACCTGGTGAACTCGATCCGGCAGGCGAACGAGAGCGTCAACGGCACCCTGCGGCTGCGGCGGGACAACGACCGGACGCTCAACCTGATCGGCAACGCGGGCAACAGCAAGAACCAGAACGGGCGCCGTCACGATTACGGCGGCAAGGCGACGTTACGCTGGTCGCTGATGGGCTGGGCGGTGGACGGCAACTACGCGGACGCCCGCGCGAGCTCGGACTACCCGCGTCTGCGCGGCGCGTACGGCTACATCGAGCGGTCGGTCAACCGCTCCGCGGACGCGCAGTTCGTTCGCGGGCTGGGACCCCGGGTGCAGGCCAAGCTGAATCTCGCCGTGAACCTGTCACGCTATCGTTACGAGGCGACGCACGACTCGACCACCCCGCCGACGCCGCGGGACACCTACCGTCAGTCCTACCGGTTCGAGGCGCGATACAATCCTAACGTCCGGTTGACTTCCAGCACCGCGCTGGAGGTGACACTCAACCGCACGATCAACCTGCCACGCTCCTCGACCTCGTCGAACAACGACACGCGCAGCTACCGGGCCGAGTGGACGTGGAGCTACCAGATGATGACGGGCCTCACCGTGTCGCAGAACAACCAGGTCACCGCCGACTACCGGTTCTATCCGTTCGCCGACGACCGCAACACCCTGGGGCTCAACTACCGGACGCTCACCACCCTCAACACGGTGCTGACGCCCCGGCTGACGGTCATGGTCATGCACACGGCGCAACAGCAACCCCGTGGAAGCTACACACGCGACCCCGACGGGCTCGAGTACCTCAAGCTTTCGGACGAGTCGGAGAACCTCGGCCTGCACGCCTCGATCCGTTACGCACCGACGCCCTCCATCTCGTTCTCGCTCGAACCGGATTACCGCGCCGACGTGCGCTCGGGCACGAACAACGGCATCTCGGCGAAGCAGCGCGACGACCGCCGCCTGAGCATGGGGGGCAACGTGGATCTGAACCTCCAGCTGGGGCGCAAGGGCACGCTGGCGGGCAACATCTCGCGCTCGTTCGACGACTCGCGCTCGACCTCGTTCACCAACGGCGTCCCGACGGTCTCCCCCCGGGCGGTCACCGACTACTGGAGCGGGAGCCTGACGCTCACATGGCAACTCTGATCCGCACGGGACCGCGCGCGACGCTCGCCGCGATGCTGCTCGGCCTGGCGCTCGCCGGCTGCACGAACCCGTTCGCGCCGGCGAAGCCCGAGCCGCCCGACGAAACCGGTCTCGTCGAGGACTTCTCGACACCCGCCCGGCTGCTCCTGACCCTGGAAGCCGCGATCGCGAACAAGGGCCCCGCCGGACGGCTCGCCTGGCGCGACGCCCTCGCCGAATCCACCGGCACCGGCACGCGGGCCTTCTACGCCTTTCAGGACCCGCGCGTCCTGTCGGCCTGGCTTCTCTCGTCGCCGATCACGCCGCCCGATCCGTGGACGATCGACAACGAGACCCGCTTCTACGACAAGTTCATCTCGCAGTTCGACGGCGACTACGTCATGGTGTTCGATGCCGACGACACCTCGCCCAACGACCTGATCGACGAGACGGCGGGGACCGCCCTCCTGCACCGGAAGTACTACGTCGCGGCCACGGCTTCGACGACCACGCTGATCGTCGCCGTCGGGTACGTGGACCTGTATCTCGTCAAGTACCAGGGCCGCTGGTACGTGCTCCGCTGGGAGGACCGCCTCGATCCGCTGATCGGGGTGGATCCCGTGGACCCGAACAACCGGACGCTCGGCTGGCGCCGGTTGGAGTCGGTGGCTTCGTGATCGCCCGGAGGACTCCGATGAAGCGCCTGCTTGCCCCCCTCGTTCTCGCCGTGACCGTCGCCGGCGCCGCCGGCTGCTTCAATCCGTTCGACCCGAACGTCTCGACCACGCGCGTGGCTTCGACCCCCGCCCCGGTTCCGAACACCCCGGCGAACGTCGTGCGGCTCTTCGAGTGGTGCTGGAAGAACCGCGGAATCAAGGAGTACGAGGAGATCTTCACCGACGACTACCGTTTCCAGTTCGCGCTCGGCGACTCGGCGGGCAACGCGTACCGCGACGCGCCATTCACGCGCGAGGACGAACTCCGGACCGCGACCGGGCTTTTCGTCGGCACGATCGACCACGACCCGGCGAGCGACATCCAGCTGGACCTCGACAAGACGCTGATACCGCTCAACGACGACCGGCCGGGAAAGACCGCGCCCTGGCACTACTCGATCCGCACCAAGGTGAACCTCAAGGTCATCATCGACCGCGGAAGCGGACCGGAGGTGAACGAGGTGAACGGCTACGCCAAGTTCTACCTCGTACGCGGCGACTCGGCCGCGATCCCGCCCGAACTGGCGGCGCGCGGATTCCAGCCCGATCCCAACCGGTGGTGGATCGAACGCTGGGAGGACGAGACGCTGCCGCCGGGCGGCTCGGCCACCGCCCCCGCTCCCGGCCTCGCGGCGTCCCGCCGACCGGGAGCGACCCCGGCCACGACGAACCGCGGAATGCTGCAGTACGTCGAGTCCACGTTCGGCCGGGTGAAGCTCCAGGGCCTGTGAGCCGGGCGCCCGGCCGGTCTTGAGACGCCTTCGGTCCGTCTCTATACTGCCGGGCGCTTTGCTTTGCGATCCGCGTCGCCGCCCCGCACCTCCCGCTTCGGGGCACCGGCGCGCTCGAACGCCGTGTCCCCGGAGGACGAACCCATGGCAGCCGTGGGGGCCAACTCGCAGCTCAATCCGCTCGAAAACGCCGAGCGGCAGTTCGAAGAAGCCGCCGCCCGCCTGGGCCTGAATCCGGGGCTCAAGGAGGTCCTCAAGCGCCCGCGACGAGCGACCATCCAGCATCTGCCCGTGCTCATGGACGACGGGACCATCCGGGTGTTCGTCGGCTACCGCGTCCAGCATTCGATCGCGCGCGGCCCCGCCAAGGGCGGCATCCGCTTCCACCAGGACGTGACGCTCGACGAGGTCTCCGCGCTCGCCGCGTGGATGACCTGGAAATGCGCCGTGGCCGACCTGCCCTTCGGCGGCGGCAAGGGCGGCGTGGTCGTGGATCCCCGAAAGCTTTCGGCCGGCGAGCTCGAGCGCCTCACCCGCCGCTACGCCGCGGATCTGTCCGACGTCTTCGGCCCCGACAGCGACGTGCCGGCGCCGGACGTCAACACCGGTGAACGCGAGATGGCGTGGATCGTGGACACGTTCTCGATGCACACCCGTCGCAACGAACTGGGGGTCGTGACCGGCAAGCCGCTCGAGATCGGGGGCTCGGCCGGTCGCCGCGCGGCGACGGGACGCGGAGTCATGATCTGCATCGAGCAGATGTGCCGGCACCTGAACATGCCCCTCAAGGATGCCCGCGTGGCCGTCCAGGGCTTCGGCAACGTGGGAGGCGTCGCGGCCGACCTGCTGGTCCGCGAGTGCGGTGCGAAGGTCGTGGCCGTCTCGGACGTCGGCGGCGCGGTGCACAACCCGGCCGGGCTCGACGTGCCGGCCCTGCTGAAGCACGTCGCGGAACGCCGGGGAATCGCCGGCTTCGCCGGCGGGCAGCCGCTCACGACCTCGATCCTCGAGTACGACTGCGACATCCTCGTCCCGGCGGCGCTCGAGAACCAGATCACCGACGAGAACGCGCCCCGGGTGAAGGCGCGGATCATCGGCGAGGGCGCGAACGGTCCCACCACTCCCGACGCCGACAAGATTCTCCAGGACAAGGGCGTCTGGGTGATTCCGGACATCCTGTGCAACGCCGGCGGCGTGACCGTCAGCTACTTCGAATGGGTGCAGAACCGCATGGGCTTCTACTGGCCCGAGCGCGAGGTGAACGCCCGCCTGCGCGAGAAGATGGAGCAGGCCTTCGGCGACGTGGTCGAGGTGGCCGTCCGCGAGAAGTGCTCGCTGCGCGTGGCGGCCTACATGGTCGCGATTCGCCGCGTGCAGCGCGTGCACGAGCTGCGCGGCATGTACTCCTGAGCCGCCCGGAGAAGCCAATCGGCCCCCGGACCTCGCGGTCCGGGGGCCGAATCGTTCGTGCGGGCGACGCTCAGAACTTCAGGCGCACCCCGAGTTCGTACGTGTCGTCGAACAGGCCGTCCTTGACGGGACGGTAGGCGAAGTCCACCCCCAGGTGCGAGGTGGCCCCGACCTTGGTGCCGAGACCCGCGCCGAGAGCCCAGCCCTCGTACAGGTCGTCGCCACTGTCGAACTTGTACGTCTCGTCGCCGGTCGTCGGGTCGATCTTGCCGTTGAAGCTGCCGAAGTACGAGCCGCGCAGCGCCAGCATGTCGCGGTAGCTCCATTCCAGTCCGCCCCGGAGATTGTCGCCGGAGAAGTTGTTGTTCTGGAACGCCGCGAGCGCGGTCAACCGGGCCTTGCTCGACTGCACGATGTTGTAGTTGGTGGACAGCGTGATGTAGGACGGCATCTCGAACGTGGTGGCTGCGTAGGAGAGCCGGTGCGGGCCGGCGTTCGGATCCTGGTTCGGATCGAGCACGCTCGTCTCGAACCCCGGGCCGCTGTACGACATGTCCGGCCCGAAGTTCTTGATGACCATGCCGAGCCGGAACCCGTGCCAGTCGGTCACGTACTGGACGCCGAAGTCGAACGCGACGCCATTGGCGGAATTGTCGGCGATGCTCTCCGTCACGTAGCTCAGCGTGCCGCCGAAATTCACCCGGTCCGTGAACTGCCGGGCCCAGCTCGCCCCGAGGACGGCGAACGTCGGGGTGAGAATCTCACCCGTGCCGTCCGGCGCCTGTTCGGTCGTGACGTAGATGTCGCCGACCGAGAGCACCTTGACGCTGACGCCCAGGACGCCGAACCCGCCCAGGTTGGTCGCCACGCCCGCGTAGTTCAGCTGCATGTCGGCGAAGTAGTTCTGGTGCGAGAACAGAGCGTCCGTCCCGGTCACGCTCGCGAGGCCGGCCGGATTCCAGAACATGGCTTCCACGCCGGTGATGTCGCTGGCGACCGCTCCGCCCAGCGCCGTCCCACGCGCGCCCACGGGAATGCGCAGTTCCATCGCGCCCGCCGTGCCCTTGCGGGCCTCCGAGCCGGCGAGCGCCGGCGCGGCGGCCAGCCCCAGGAGGGCCGACAGGACGAGCGCGCGCAGGAAATATCGGGCCATTCTGCCCTCCATTTGCAGGCTCCTTCCGTTGTTCATGTCCATGCCCTCCCGATCAGTAGTTGGACAGTCGTTCCTTCTCGACGAAGACCGCGAGCTTTCCGAAGGTCTGCCCGGCTCCCGGCACCTCGATGTGATAGACGTACACACCGCTTCCGACCGGCAGCTGGTTCTCCGTCAGCAGGTCCCACTCGAGAATGGACGACGACGCGTCGGTCTTGTGGAGGGTCCGGACCAGGTCGCCGGCGAGGTTGTAGATCCGCACCGTGGCCTGCTCCGGCATGTTCACGAACTTGATGATCCGGTTGAGCGACGAGAGTTCGTACGCGGAATGCGCGTAGTAGGGATTCGGAACCGCGCGAATCTTCGAGAAGCCCGCCCGCTGCAGGGCGACCTCTCCGCTCGACGACTTGACCGTCGTGAAGATCAGCGAGTCGTTGGGCGTGCCGGGCCGGTTGCCGCCGGAGACGATGATGAACCTGTCTCCGGGCTTGACCGTGCCGGTCCGGTAGAGCCACGCGTCGTAGAGCCAGCCCTCGTCACCGCCCACGAGCGCGCCGTCGGCGGCCAGCAGGGGGTTCGGAGTTCCGGCGACGAACGGATACGAGCTGATGCCGAGATACTCGCGGCCGCCGGTCGAGCTGCCGTCGGGCATCCAGATGCCGTCGTGAGTCGCGGGCTGGCTGGCCGCCGGATTGCCGTCGTTGTCGGTGATCCGCCGCTCGACGAAGCCGACCTCGAGCTGGACGTTGTTGTCCACGTCCCACGCCTGGAAGGGCACGGTGCCGAGTCCGCCGTACGTGTAGCCACGGCCCGTGTTGGCGGGGGCGCCGCCCGAGCCGGGAAGCTCGTCGCGGTAGTAGATGTACCCGGGCTGCGTCGGCCCGAAGCGCAGTTCGACGCTCGGGAACAGCCCCGGGCTGGCGTCCGGATCGATGCCGGCGAAGAAGTCGAAGCCGTACCCGAAGCTGTCGTCGTAAAGCTCCGAACCGGTCGCCGCGTCCCCCAGCCCCGCGCCCACGCCGTGCCACGGCATGTCGTTGTCGAATGGCGCGTAGTAGACGTCGTTGAGCGGGCCATGCGAGGTCTGGGACTCGCGCAGCTTGATGACCATGCCGTCCACCGGCGCGTACGAGGGCGAGTTCGTCCGCTCGGTCTGGTTCGACAGCAGCGTCTGGTTGGTCGTCAGGTCGGTGAGCGACCAGGTGTACGGCGGGCTCGCGCCCTGGTAGGTGATCGCGTAGGTGTGCCCCGTGATCGAAGCGGGATCCACGACGTCCACCACGACGTGATCGGTCGTGGCCGGCGTCCCCGTGCTCACCCGGTGCACATCGGCCGCGTTCACGTACGCGGTGCTGACGTCGGTCCCGGAGGCCGGCCGCTGCGGGATCACGGTGACCGGCTGGAAGGACGTCTCGAGCACCTTGTCGAGGCCCTGCGACGGGTTCGGGTTCACCGCATAGGCCGTGATCGCGTAGAAGTACGGCGTCCCGTCGCGCAGCGGACCGCCACGGATCGCGTCCGTGTTGGCGGCGTACGTGTACTGCACGCCGTTGTCGCCGCCGAAGGCGACCGGCATGTCGTGGATGACTTCGCCGACCTCGATGTCGAAGACCGAGTCGCGCACCACGCCGATGCCGTTCGGAACGTCGAACGTGAACAGCCGCGTCCACGGGCCGGCGACGGACGCGCCCTGGTACACGTTGTAGCCCTCGAACGCGTAGCCCGCGGGCGCGATGTAGTTGAAGCGCGAACCCGAGTCCCACAGCAGGTTCACGCTGCCATGGTCCGTGCTGAAGGACACCTGCGGCTGCGGTGGCGGAGAAGGCAGGTCGAAGTCGAGGTCGAACGCCTTCTGGGCCTTGATGTCGTAGAACTTCATCGCGGTGATCGACGACAGCCGGTTGCCGCCCTGGCCGATCACGATCGCGCCGACGATCACCTGGGTATCTCCGGCCGCCAGCGTGAACGGGCCGGCGATGCACATGAAGCGCCGGTCCGACGGGTTCGAGTCGAGCCAGCCCGTGCCCTTCACCGGGTCACCGGGGTACATCAGCTTGGCCGGCTCGTCGGTGTCCGGGTTGATGATCGGCGAGCCGTCCTTCGCGAACCCGCGCATGTAGTTGTACGTCTCGGTGGCGTTGGAAGGGTCCGTACCGTTGATGTACTGGATGAACGCCGACATGCCGAGAGGCACACCGTTCACCTTCGGGCCCTGGAAGTAGTCGTAGCCCACGCACGGCGGGCGGCCGGCGTAGAGCTGGTCGGTGTTGGTGGCGTTGTAGACGTAGCCCACCGACAGGGTCGTGTCGCAGCCCGTGAGATCGTCGCCCGCGCCACCGAGGTCCGGATCGGACCACAGGATCACGTAGCAGGAGTCGTAGTCGTTCCCGCTCTTGTTGATGACCTTGTAGTCGAGGAACACCGTGTTTCCGAGCGCGCCCTGCCGGTCGAACCCGAAGACCGAGTTCTGGACTTCGACGCCGAGCGGCGTCGAGAGCTGGTTCGTGTGCACGGCCGGGTCGGCGTCGTTGTAGACCGACCACAGCATCTGGTCGCCCGTCACGTCGGGACCGGGAACCTGCACCGTTCCGCCCGGATTGTTCGGGTCGGGCAGGTCGTAGTACTTCCACGGCGCGCCATAGGGGACGGCGCCCGCCATGTACTCGCTCCACGAATGATGGAAGAGCGGGTCCAGGGTGCGGTCCTTGCCGACCGCCACGGGGTCGCGCTCGACGTGCGCGGAATCGTTGGGGTTGCCGCTCCAGCGAGCCACCTTGTAGACCGTGAACGCCGGGTCGTTCGGATCGTCCCACGCTCCCGGCCCGGTCATGGCGCCCGGCTGGAACTCCTGGCTGTATTCGGCGATCGCGACCCGGTAGTCGTTGAGCGAACCGGCGAGCTTGCCGCCGATCCAGATGCCCGACTCGTACACGGCCGTCTTCAGAGTGCCCTTGGGGAAGAACAGCCCCGAGTTGTTGTTGTTCGCGAAGTCGTTCGCGATCGAACCCTTGTTGGTCACGAACATGTTGATGGAGTTGACGTCCACCCGCCGATCGCTGCTCTCGGTGTTGACGCGCTCGTCCTTCAGCGCCTTGACCGGCTTGACGGCCGGCTTGCGGACGGCGACCCGCGCGAGTGCCCGGTTGGGCTCGGACGACGCGCTGCCCGCGAGCAGCGCGACACCGAGCAGGACCATGGCCCACACGGGCCACGAACGGCGAAGAATCATCTCAGGCCTCCTGCCGGCGATGAGGTTCATCAGAAGCTCGTCCGCAGTCCGAACCGCACGAGACGCGGGTTGGCGTAGAGATTCGGGTTGTTCTCGGCCAGGTCGTAGAGCTGCCCGCCGTTCTTCGCCACGGTGTTCGCGAGGAAGGTCTGGCCGTCGTCGGTGTTGATCCAGTTCGTGGTGTACGGCGATCCGGTCGAGGTGTAGACCGTGATCGGGTTCTTGTTGTCCAGCACGTTGAGTCCCCACACGAAGGCTTCGACCTTCAGGTTGCCGAGCACGAACTCACGCGTCGCCTTCAGGTCGAGGCTCACCGACCAGGGGCCGTACTCCGAGTTGACCGGACCGCTCGGCTCGGAGGCCACCGCGGCCAGCGTCACCTCGTTGTAGACCTTGGTCGGGGTGTACGGGGTGCCGCTCCCGACGTTGAAGAGCGCGTTGATGCCGGTGTTCTCGAGCCAGCGGTGCGAGCCCATGAGCGGGCCCTCGCCCTTGCCGAGTCGCCAGTCCACGTTCATCGAAATCTTGTGGCGCTGGTCGAAGTCGAGCGGAGCCGTCTGCTTCGGAACCTCGGTGCCGACCCAGGCGATGTTGCGCTGAGTGTTCGACACCGAGCCGGTGCCCTTGGCGAACGACAAGCTGTACGAAAGCTGCCCGGAGAAGTGGTTGACCGGGCGCATCGCGATGCCGAGGTCGAAGCCCTTGATCGTCGCGAAATCGCGATTCCGGTACGACGAGAAGCTCTTGGGGCTCGACGGAATCGCCTGGATCTCGACCAGGTCCTTGACGTCCTTGTAGTAGGCCGTCGCGTCGAGGCGCACGCGATCCCCCATCTGCCGCTGGACGCCGACCTCGTAGGCCGTCGTCCGCTCCGGGCGCAGATTGGGGTTGCCGAAGCCGACGAAGTAACCGCCGCTGCGAACCTTGTAGTCGAGGAAGCGGTAGCTGACATAGAGGTCCTGCAGGTTCGGCTGCTGGTAGAACTGGCCGTAGTTGAAGCGAAGCACCGTCTTCTCGTCCACCGGGAAGGCGACGCCCAGACGCGGCGAGATGCGCGCGTAGGTCTTGTTGGGCTCGAGGTCGGCGTCGTCCAGCCGGCTGCCGCTCAGGTTCGCGGTCGTATCGTCCACGCCCAGCGGGAACCGCTCGCTGCGCAGCGCGGGCGTGTTGACGTTGATGTGATCGAAGCGCAGGCCGCCGTTCACGATCACGCCGGAGCGCTCGAACTTGTCCTGCACGTACGTGGACCACGTCTGCGGATGCTTGGCGCCGTCCCGGCCGCCATTGACCTCCTCGAGGTCGATGCGCGTCACGACGTTGTTCGCGTCGCGGAAGACGTTCATCTGGTAGCCGTAGCCGTCCCAGTCGAGCAGGTTGGGATTCGTTCCGCCGAGCTGCACCGGGAAGAAGTGATCGAAGTAGCGAAGCGTGTGCCGCTGCCAGTCGCCACCCACCTTGAGCTGATTGTGCTGATTGATCTGCGACGTGAACCCGCCCTGAATGCCGTAATAGGACGACCGCCGCTGCAGGTAGTCGTCGAAGACGTGACCGTCACGCCAGAAGAACGGCAGGTCGGAATCGTAGGTCGGGTTGCTGCCGCCGGGCGTGTAGTACTCGGCGAGACGGTCGAACGCCAGCCCGTCTCCGCGCTTGCGCATCGTCTCGAAGTAATTGCCCGAGAGGTTGAAGAACGTCCGCGGGCTGAGCACGTGGCTGTAGGTGGCGCCGTAGGACTTGTTGCGGTCGTAGTAGCGCGGGGCGTGCTGGAGGTCGAACAGGTAGGCGTGCAGGTACTGACGCCAGTCGTCCTCGGAGCCCAGCGCACTCAGCTTCAGGGTGCCCTTCTCCGTCGGCCGCCAGGTCACCTTGCCCTGGAACGTCTGTCCACCGGAGCTGTTCGAAGGCTTGCGGCCTTCGGCGAGGCCTTCGGTCGCGAGCTGGTCCTTGAAGACGTCGGACAGGAACCCCGGGGCGCGATCGGCCTGCCAGCGGCGCTCGGCCGAGACGTAGAAGTTCGCGTCCTCGTAGCCCGGCCAGAGCGGCCCGCCGAGCGACACGTCGTAGATGTTGTAGTCGGTCTTGTCGGCCCCGATCCAGCTTCCCGCGAGGTTGTCGGTGACGGCCTCGATCGAGCCGAAGTACTTGTCCGCGCCCTCGCGGGTCACGACGTTCACCGCGCCGGACATGATGCGGCCGTACTCGGCGTTGAAGCCGCCCGTCAGGACGACGACTTCCTCGATCGCGTTGTTGCTGATCGAGGTGCTCGAGGTGCCCGTCAGCGGGTCCTGCTGCGAGAACCCGTCCACGTAGTAGGCGGTTTCGTTCGGCCGGCCGCCGCGGATGATCAGGGTGTTGTTGTTCTGCGCTTCGGTGTCGATGTTGCGGGCGAAGTTGACGATGCCCGTCTGCAGGGCGGCGGCGTCACGGTAACCGCGGGTCGGCAGCTTCTGGATGTCGTCCGAGCTGATGAACCGGGTCGTGCCGGTGGCGTCCTTCTGCAGCAGGGGACGGGTCGCCTCGACGCGCACCTCGCCGAGCTGCACGGCCTCGGTGCGCATCTGCGCGTCCTGGGTCGTGGTGAAGTCGGGCGAGACCTCGACGCGCTCGGCGACGAACGGCGCGTAGCCGACGAGGTTCATGCGCACGACGTACTGGCCGGCCGGAATGCCGATGATGAAGTAGCTGCCGTCATCGTCCGTGATCGCACCCAGGCGCTGGCCATCAATGCGGACGTTGACTCCGGCGAGCGGCTCCTTCTTCTCGTTCACGACGCGGCCCGACAGCTTGCCGGTCGTGCCGGCCAGGGCCAGAGGCACCAGTGCCACCACGGCGGCGAGAACCGTCAGCCGGATGGCCCACAGGAAGCTTCGAGGCATGGGCTGGTCTCCTTTCAAGGGACGCGAATGCCACCCGCAGCGACAGACTCCGTCGCGACGAGGCGGCCAAACGAGACAAAGGGGGATCGGGTCATGAGGGAGTGCGCCGTTGAAATCATTCAGACCCTCCGGCTCCCCCCGCAGAGTCGAGGGGAACGCCGTCCAGTGGCGTTGCGAACCGTTCGGAGCAGAACCCGTGCGCGAAAGCTAGGTCCAGAACTTGTGTCCTGTCAACGTCGGAACCACCCGCGCGGGACCGCAGGGGCCCGGCGCGGCCACCCTCCCCGACGTTCAACCGGAGGCCCCGGCACGAAAAAACTTCGGGGGCGTCCCGAGTGGGACGCCCCCGACTTGCCGCCGAAGCGGTGCTTCGACTTACCAGGTGTAGGTCAGGCTGACCTGCGGGAACGCCGAGCCGAAGCCCGGGCCGCCGGTCGCGCGCGTGTCCATGCCGTAGCCCGTGCCTTCGAACACCGCGCTCGAGTTGCCCAGCAGCTGCGCGAACGGGTTGTTGAAGAACGCCGGATCGAGGACCGCGTCGAACTGCACGTTGCCCATCTTGACCGTGGTGCCCATCATGAAGCTGAAATCCGAGACCTTGGTCGTCTGCGTCAGGCCCGGCTGCTCGTTCTTGTAGCTGCCGAACACCGACTGCTGGGCGCCGCAGCGGAACGCCAGCCACGGGTTCAGGTGCGTCTCGAGGGCGATGAACAGGTTCGGGAGGAGCGTCTCGGTGAACTCGTCCGTGCCCTGGTCTCTCTTGTTGCCGACCAGCTGCGCCCCGAGCACGAACAGGTCGTCACGGCCGACGTTCCAGTTGCCCGCCAGACCCGCCTGCCAGCCGCTGAGCTTGTCGTCGAACGTGGTGGTCGAGTTCTTCGTGGACTGGTCGATCGACCAGACCTTCACGACCGGGACGATCGTCGTGCTCGCGCCCTGCTTCATCCACGCGCGCGCCGCGATGAGGTACGCACCGCCGCCGTCGTCCTGCAGGTCGGTGGGCTGGTCACCCTGCTTGAAACCACGCGACTGGTACTGGGCCGAGACCTCGACCGAGGTGTTCTCGTTCATGTCGAAGCCGACGCCGGCGCCGAAGCCCATGATGTTGCGGCCATCGGAGTCGGAGCCTTCCTGCGTGTCCGTGCCGTTGTCAAACGAGAAGAACTGGCGGCTCAGGCGCAGGCCGAGGTTCGCCGAACCCATGCGGTGTCCCCACATGAGGTCGAACGACTCGGAACCGTTGGCGTCGTCGTTCGGGTCGAACGAATTGAACCCACCGTTGATCGGGGCGCCCCACCAGGACTGGCCGAGGGCCGGGTTGAACATGCGGGTGTGAATGGCCCACACGCCGGCCTTGCCGTCGAACAGGTTCGGCAGCACCGCGCCCATCGCGCGGTCATCCGCCGTCGAGACGCCGAACATCGTTCCGGTCTCGGCATACACGAGGTTGCCCGTCGAGTTGACCGAAGACAGGTACGTGAACATCCCGGTGTAGTCCTTGACGTAGTCGCCGGGGATGCCGAGACCCGAGATACGACCCGTCGAGGCGAACGCGATTGCCGGCACCATGCTGGCGACCGCCGCCACGACGATGAAGCGCTTGATCTGGTGCATCATGAGTTGAAGCCTCCTTGCGCGATTCGAGGTAAGAGCTACGAAGCCACTTTGGCACCACCTAGCCGAGGGGCTGGCCAGCTGGCCAACTCGAGAGTTGGTCCGTGCCCCACCTCCTTTCGCTGTCGTCCTCCGACACTGAAACCCGTTTACATGCCAAAAGCCCCATCTCATTCCCTGTGATGGAGCCGCGAAGGAAAAACCCGACCGAACCCTTCTTGGCGGAAGGATCCTGGCACTCGCCCGCGCGGCACGTTATGAACGCCCCCCCGGGCTGTCAAGGGCGGAAAAGCGCCAGGTGCGTCCGGCCTGCAGTTTCCGGCGCCGAGTTGGGGGCGTCCCCAGGCGGCCAGCTGAACACTCAACTCTTTGTCGTACAGAGGGTTGTCCGGGGACAACGAGGCAAACTGGACCCGGCCTCGAGAATGAACGAAGAGCGTTGGGGCAAACAATATCCCGACATGCTCGATCCGGCCCGAGCGGCCGGCGAAGAAGGCCAGGTCGCCCGGGACCGGTTCCTCCCCGCGGTCCAGCCGCCGGCACGCGGAAAGCTGTTGCGCGGCGTCCCTCGGCAGCCGCACGTCCTGTTCGAGCAGCGCCTGCTGGACGAATGCCGAGCAGTCGTAGCCTGCTGGGGTCCGCCCGCCCCAGAGGTAAGGCGATCCGAGCAGGCTGGTGATCCGCTGCGCGAGCGCTGGCCGCGCGTCACCGGGAAGGGCGACCGCCGAGCGATCCACCCACCCGCGGCGGGCGTCGGGCAGCTCCAACTCGATCCGGCCCCGGCTCCGGCGGCCGGGAATCGCGCGCGAGCCGAAGAAGACCGGGCCGGCACCGACCCCGCCGCGAGGGCCTGCGCTCAGCATCGCCAGCGGCGCAACCACCGACGCCCGGGCCTTGCGCCGCCAGGCTCGAACCCGGCGGTCGCTGGCGGGAACGAGCCCCCACTCGCGAACCCAGCCGCGGTAGCCGTCCGCGAGATTGGTGACGTGTCGCCAGCCCTTCCGGGCCACGCCCAGCCGCACGATCTCCCCGAGCAGGAGCTGCGACCCCAGTTCCGCCGTGTGGGCGGGCCGGCTGCGCAGGTCGAGCGCCGGCAGACTGACGACGGCGAAGGAATAACTCACTCCGCCTCGGGATTGAGCAGCGTGTAGCGGCCGAAGCCTTCCCGGTCGGCGAACACGAAGCGATGGTAGGGCTGGTGGTAGTACCAGATTTCGATCGTCGGCGATGTCGCGCTGCCCGGCTGCGACTCGACCTGGTCGGGAGGTCCGTAGCGGATGTAGATGCGGCCCATGTCCGAGCGCCAGCCCGGTCCGATGCCCTGGAACTGCCGATTGGCGTGGCGGAGCCGGCGATAGAACTCGATCAGGTTCTCGTTGACCGGGGTCTCGGGCGTGGGGTCGCGACGCGCCCAGAAGCGCTCCCAGGCCTCGGCCTGCTGGTCCTCGGGCAGGTTCCGCATGGCGTCGATCTCTTTGGGCTGCGCGATGTAGGAAAGCGCCTCGAGCATGAGCGCGTACTCTTTTCCCCTCGGCGGGCCGCTTTCCTCGACCTCGAACGTGCGCGACGTGCGCCAGCGCGACTTGCCCTCGACCCGTTCGACTTCGAGGAGGTAGTCGCCGATGAACAGTCCGGGGTTTCGCGGCCGCAGTTCGACGGGCTGCACCTCCTGCCGCAGCGTCAGGGTGGTGTCCCCTTCCTGGACGACCTCGCCCCCCGCCTCGCTGATCCGCCAGTGGAGCTTCGCCAGGCGCGGCCACTCGCCCGCGCGCCGGTCGAGGGCGACCGCGCGCGCGGTCAACCCGATGGCGCCGTCGCCGAACCTGCGGGTCGCGACCGGGGTGAACTTCCCGCTCGAGTCGCTGGTCCCAAGCTGGAGGTCCGAGAAGCCGACCGGCACATTCGCCAGATCGGCGAGATCGAGCTGGTCGTCGGCTTCGGACTCCACCCACGAGCTGACGTCGCGGACGCGGGCCCTGATCCGGTAGCGCCCCGGCGGAAGGTCGAACGAGCGGCGGACCACCAGCTGGTTGCGCTGGTTTCGGGTGGCGCCATAGCTCTCGACGAGCAGGCGCTTCTCCCAGGAGTCGCCAAAGAGCCGCCGACCGCCCGACGGCTCGAAGACGATCGAGAAGCCGGCTCCGCCCGCGTAGCCCCGTTGGAGCTTGTTCCAGCTGATCTCCGCATAGGGCAGCGTGAACGTGACTTCCACCGTCGGGTGTGCGGTGGAGTCGAGCGCCACCGCGACGTCCGCGGTGAACAGCGGGGGCTGCAGCGAACGCAGGGGCTGAAGCTCGCCCGAGGCGAGGGCGCCGGTGGCCACGAGAAGCACGGCGGCAGCCGCGAAGGCGGGCACGCCGATGCGACGCACGGCCTGGCCGGAGAGGTGGAAGGAAGGCACTGCCCGCACGCTAGCACATGCCGCTGGAGAGGGCCGCGTCCGGAAATTGTCCCTTGACGCGGGAGCCGTAACTGGAGGCAATTGGGTCTGACCGGGCCGATCCCACCCGACCCTTCGACTCGAGAGATCGTGCCTCGACCCTGCGTTCGCTTCGCATTCCCCCTTCTGGCGGCTGGCGCCGTGTTGCTGGGCTCGCCACGCTCCGCCCTCACGATGCCGCCCCCGCTCGGCGGCGTGTTGCCAGCGGTCGTGCACCAGGCCGCCGCGGCGGGGATCTTCGACCTGCCGGCGCGCCCCGCCCTCGGCACGAGCGCCAACCTGAGCGACTGGCTGGTGCCGGTCATCATGGTGAGCTTCACCGACAGCACCCTTCGCCACGGTCCCGGGGAACTGCGGTCGGCGTTGTTCGACACCACCCACGCGACCGCGACCGGCTCCGTGCCCGACTACTTCGAGTGGGCCTCGCGCGGGCACCTGCGCTTCCGGGGCGAGGTGGTCGGGGCGGTTCAACTGCCCCATCCCGAGAACTACTACACGAACGATTCCTACGGTCTGAACCCGCTTTCGACGCCCAACAACAACTGGGGGCTGATTCGCGACGCGCTCTTCGCCGCCGACTCGCTGGTGGACTGGAATCGCTACGATCGGGACGGGGACGGCTTCGTGGACATGCTGTGGATCGTGCACGCCGGGCTCGGGGCGGAACTGACGGGAAGCCGGCGCAACTTCTACTCCAACACCGCCCGCCTCGGCTCGGGCTGGAGTTTCGGCGGGGTGATCGAGACGGCGGACCTGCTGAATGGCTCCACTTCCCAGAAGGTGCGCGTGGACCGTTTCGCGGTGCTGCCGGAGATCTCGGGATTCAAGCCGGGAGCCCTGAGCGAGATCGGGGTCTTCTGCCACGAGTTCGGGCATGCCCTCGGGCTGCCGGATCTCTACGACACCGCGGCGCTCGGCGGCGCCGTCAATGTCGGCCCGGGAAACTGGTCCCTGATGTCCACGGGCGCGTATGGCGGCGACGGTCGCTCGCCCGAGTATCCGGTGCACCCGGGCGCGTGGCCCTCCCTCTACCTCGGCTGGTCCGCTGCCGCGCGCCCGGTGCGCGATTCGGTCGCGACGCTCGTGCCCGTGGCGGACGGCGGTCAGATCCTCGAGTACTCGTTTCAGGGCGAGGCGAGCTCGGAGCATTTCCTGGTCGAGAGCCGCGAGCGGTCGGGTTTCGATCGCAACCTGCCCGGCCGCGGCCTGGTGATCTACCAGGTGGACGAGGCCGCGATCGGCGCCCGGCTCGCCGCCAACCGGGTGAACTCCGGTCCGACTCCCGGACTCCGGCTGCTCGAGGGCGACGGCGACGACGACCTCGGGGACGGCCTGAACCGTGGCGATGGCAACGACCCTCTCCCCGGGGCGCTCGGCGTCACCCGGCTCGACGATGACACGAGCCCGTCGCTGCGAAGCGTCTCGGGCGCGGTGACGAACCTGGTGCTCGACGGAATCCAGCCCGCCACGGGCGGCACGACCGCCAACTTCCACGTGCGCGCCCCCGGCTGGGAACCGATCTCGACCGCTTCGGACCCCGCCTTCAGCCCGCTGCCCGACCCGGGCCGCAGCCGGCATGCGTTCGTGACTCCTCAGGGTCGTGAGTACGAAGTGTTCTCGGACTCGCGTTCGGGCAGGCCCCAGATCCTGTTGCACACCCGCTCGTTCGACGGCGACTGGGAGCCGGCGGAGCAGCTTTCGTCCAGCCCCGTCGCGGCCATCCAGCCGACGCTGGCCGCGCTTCCCGGCGGGGATCTCGCCGTGGCCTGGTCGGATCGCCGGAGCGGCACGTATCAGATCTGGTACCGCGCCCGCATCGCCGGCACCTGGCTGGGCGAAACCGCGCTGACCAGCGCGCCCGCCGCATGCACGGCTCCGGCGCTCGCCGCCGATGCGCGTGGCAGGATCTTCGCCGCCTGGCTCGAGCAGGGCTCGTCGCAGGCCACGCTCCGCTTCCTGACGTTCCACTGGGCCATGCCCTTCGGAACGGCGCTCGCGGTGACCGACTCGCTCGACGACCCCTCCGCCCCGGTGCTCTCCGCCTCGCCGGATGGGCGGGCATGGTTGCTGTGGCCGGATCGGCGTACCGGCCAGTACGCGGTGATGTTCGCGCGCTACGCCCCGGACTCCGGGCTGGGTCCGAAACTGCGCTACACCTCGAACGTCGTGCAACAGCAGGCGTCGGTGGATGTCGTGGCCGACTCGGCCGGCACGGCGCACGTGGTCTGGCAGCAGAGCGCGCCAGGCGCCAGCGAGCTTCACTACATGTCCCGCCCGGCGACCGGGTCGTTCGCGCCGCGCGATACCGTGCTCGAGAGCTCCAGCAGCACGCTCCAGAATCCCTCGCTCACCCTCGACGTCTTCGGCAACCTGCACCTGGCGTTCGAGCGCGACACGCCGGGTGGCATGCAGGTCCGCTACCGGCGCTTCGCGCGGGGCCGCGGCTGGGACTTCCGCTCGACCGACATCTCCGATCCCGCCGCCGGCAACGCCTCGAGAACGAGCGTGCTGGCGGTGACGAACGGCGGGGTGAGCGTCCTGTACACGAACTACGGCGCCTCCGGGTTCCAGCAGATGTCCCGCCGGCGCCGGCTCGACGGCAACGCGGTCCTCGGGGTCCCTCCGCCGGCGCCCGCTCCGGCGGCTTCCCTCGCGCTCGGGCCCAATCCGCTGCGCGCCGGAACCGGACTGCTGCTGAGCGGCGCCGCGATCGCTCCGGCCGCCCGCGTGGAGCTGTTCGACGCGAGCGGCCGCCGGGTCGCGACCACGATCGCGGCCGCCTCCGGCGGAAGAGCCGAGTTCCCCCGTGCGCTGACCGGCGCGCTCCCCCCCGGCCTCTACTTCGTCCGCGCCGGCAGGACCGCGCACGCCCGACTGGTGGTGCTGCGCTGATCGGCGTCGCGCTGGCCCTGACGTTGCTCGGTGCGCCCCTGCCCGTCGCGCTCGGCGGCTACCTCTCCGTGGACGACTCGCTCGCCGGACGCTGGGGGCTGGCGACCGCGTGGCGGTTCCCCGTCGGCGACCCGCGCGAGCTAGGACTTCCCGCGAACGCGGAGGGCAGGGGCTTTCGCATCAACCGCGGACTCGAGCGCGCGCGCGGGCGCGTCACGCACCAGGGCGCCGACCTCGCCAATGGAACGGCCGGCGACACGGTGCGCGCGGCCGCTGCGGGAATCGTCCTGCTCGTGCGGGCGGTGACGAACGGCAACGGTTACGGCGCGCACGTCGTTCTGGCCCACCGGCTCGGGGAGGATCGGGTCGCGTACTCGGTCTACGCGCACCTCGTGCGCGGCAGCCCGTGCGTGCGCGCGGGGGAGCTGGTCTGCGCCGGCGACGCGCTCGGGCTGGTCGGACGAACCGGCCGGGCGAGCACGCCGCACCTTCATTTCGAGGTGAGGCTGCCCGACTCGCCCGGCGAACGCTGGGAGAACGCCCCGGTCACGGACCCCGTTGCCTTCGTCGAGGACCGCCTCGGCGACGCTCCGACCGGCGCGAAGGAGCTGCTCGCCTACCTCGACTGGGCGAGGCTCGAATCGCTGCTTCCGGCCGGCCTTGCGGGCGACGCGCCGCTGACGCGCGACACCTGGTGGGGGATGCTGTCCGCCGCCACGGGTGACGACGGCACGCGAGCCCGGGCGGACGCGCCGGAACTGCGCGATTCGCTGATCGCCGCCGGGCTGCTTCCCGAGGAGCAGTTCGGCTCGCCGCCCGAGGAACGGCTCTCGTGGACCGAACTGGCGCGCGACGTGCGGCGGCTTCGCCAGGTGGGCGTGCGATCGCCGCATGGCCCGCTCGCCGCCGCGGCGCACGAGGAAGTGTGCGAACGTCGCTTCGGTGAGCACCGGCCCGCGGCCCGCTGGAAGTCGCTGCGCAGGCTGCCCGGCGACCCGACCGTCGCGGACGCCTGCGTGCTTCTCGCGGACCTCGCCGGCCCGCGAACGCCCGCCAGGATCCGCTCCACCCCGAAGCCGAAGTCACGGCGCGCGCCGCGAGGCGTCGGTCGCGGCGAGCGCCGCGGGTCTTGACGCTGCCTTCGGCCGGATGGCAATGTGCGCCGCGATCACAAGGCTGAGACGGGGACGAGTAGTCGCGCGCATGGCGGGAGCGAGCCGGGAAGGGTGAGAGCCCGGCGCACGATGGCGCGGCGAAGATCACCCCCGAGCCGCCGACCGAAACGCCCCGCGGCGAAGTAGGCTCGGACGGTGGCCCGCCGATACCGGGCTGGAGCCGGAAGGCTTCCCAAGGTGCGCGCCGTGAGGCGCGCGCGAAGTCGGGTGGTACCGCGACCTCCGTCGCCCCGACGGCGCACCCGCGCCGCGGGGCGTTTTGTTTTCGCGGTCGCACCCAGGAGGCACGAATGTCCGAGAAGGCGAAGAAGCCCGGCTGGCGCGAAACCTTGAACCTGCCCGTCACCGAGTTTCCCATGAAGGCCGACCTGACCGCCCGCGAGCCGCTGCGGATCGCCGAATGGAACGAGCGCGGGCATTACGCGGAACTCCGTCGCCGTCGCGCGGGGCGGCCCGTGTGGCTGCTGCACGACGGACCGCCCTACTCGAACGGCCACCTGCACATGGGGACCGCCGCGAACAAGATCTGGAAGGACGCGGCGGTCCGGCAGGCCTCGCTCGCCGGCTTCGACTCGCCGTTCGTGCCCGGCTGGGACAACCACGGCATGCCGATCGAGTTGCAGGTCGGGCGTGAGTTCGCCGAGCGCAAGCAGCGGCCCGGACGGCTCGAACTGCGGCGCGGATGCCGCGAATACGCGAGCCGGTGGATCGCGATCCAGCGCGACGAGTTCGTGCGTCTCGGCTGCTGGGGGGACTGGGCACGCCCCTACCTGACGATGGCGCCGGACTTCGAGGCCGAGATCCTCGAGACGTTCGCGACGCTGACCGCGCGGGGATTCGTCCAGCGCGGCAAGCGCTCGATTCACTGGTGCCCGACCGACCGCACGGCACTCGCCATGGCCGAGATCGAGTACCACGACGCCGCCTCGCCCTCGATCTTCGTGCGTTTCCCCTTGCGGCGCGATGCGACCGGGGCGCTGGCCGCGTGGCCGGGCGTGAGCGCGGTCGCGTGGACGACCACGCCCTGGACCCTGCCGGCGAACCTCGGTCTCATGGTGGACCCGAAGGCGGAGTACGCGGTCGTCCGGATCGGCGGCCGCGACCTGATCGTGGCCGGGGCGCGGGTCGCGCCGTTCGCCGAGTTGCTCGGCGGCGGCCACCAGGTGCTCGGGACGCTGCGCGGCTCGGAGCTCGCCGGTTCGATCTTCGAGGCGCCCTTCGGCAACGACTCGCGCGTGGTGGACGGCACGCCGTATGTCAGCATGGCGGACGGCACGGGGATCGTGCACACCGCCCCCGGGCACGGCACCGAGGACTTCATCGTCGGCATGCGCTCGGGACTCGGCGTCTTCTGCCCCGTGGACGAGGCCGGCCGCTTCACCGACGAGGTGGCGGAGTTCGCCGGCCGCAGCGTGCTCGAGGTGAACGACTCCATCATCGGGTGGCTGGCCACACGCGAGCGGTTGCTCCACTCGTCGGTCTTCACGCACGCCTACCCGCACTGCTGGCGCTGTCGCAAGCCGGTCATTTTCCGCGCCACCGACCAGTGGTTCATGATCGTGGACCACGACGGCCACCGCGACCGCTGCGTGAGCCTGATCGAGAACGCCGTGCGCTGGGACCCGGGCAGCTCGCAGAACCGCATCCGCGAGGCGGTGAAGAGCCGCCCCGACTGGTGCGTGTCGCGCCAGCGCACCTGGGGCGTGGGCATTCCGGCCGTCTACTGCGAGGCCTGCGGCGAACCGTCGCTGGATCCGCAGGTCATGAAGCGCGCGGCGCAACTGACGCGCGAACACACCTCCGACGTCTGGTACGAGCGGGCCGTGGAGGACTTCCTGCCGCAGGGCTATCGCTGCCCGAAGTGCGGCGCCGGCGGACCGTTTCGCAAGGAGACCGACGTGCTCGACGTCTGGTTCGACTCGGGCTCGACCCACCGCGCCATCCAGGTCACCCATCCCGAGCTCGCGCCCGCGTGGGAGGCGGCGCGGGCCGGCCGCGCCGAAGTCGTCTACTTCGAGGGCCCCGACCAGCACCGTGGCTGGTTCAACTCGTCCCTCATGGTCGGGGCCGGCGCCACGAACGCCGCGCCCTTCACGACCGTGTGCACGCACGGCTGGGTGCTCGACGGAAGCGGCCGGGCGATGCACAAGTCGCTGGGCAACGTCGTCTCGCCGATCGACCTGATCCAGAAGCACGGAGCCGACGTCGTTCGCTGGTGGGCGCTCTCGACCGACTGGCGGGGCGACGTGCGGGTCGGTGACGAGATCATGCAGCGGGTGGCAGACGCCTACCGAAAGGTGCGGAACACGTTCCGCTTCCTGCTCGGCAACCTGCACGACTTCCGGCCGGCGCTCGCGGTGCCGCGCGAGCAGCTGGGAGCGGTGGACCGCGCGTTCGCGGATCACCTGTCGGTCCGTCTCGCCCGGGTGCGCCAGGACTGGTCCGAACTGCTGTTTCATCGGGCGGTGGACGGACTGCTCGACCTCTGCACCGTGGACCTCTCGGCCGTCTATCTCGACGTCGCCAAGGACCGGCTGTACACGCTGGCGCCCGGGGCCCCCGGGCGGCGCTCGGCACAGACCGTGTTGTGGCGTGCCCTGCGTGGATTGACGCTCGCGGCTTCGCCCGCGCTCGTTCACACGGCCGAGGAGGTCTGGCAGCACCATCCGGGACTGCTGGAGGAAAGCGCGAGCGTCCACCTCTCGGATTGGGGCGACCTCGGCGACCCGGCCGCGGACCACGGCGACTGGAAGTTCCTGCTCGAAGCGCGTTCCGCCGTCAACGCGGCGATCGAACCGCTCCGGGCGGCGCGCACGCTGGCCACGACCGCGGAGGCCGAGGTCGTGATCACCGCCGCGCCGGCCTGGCTCGAGCGGCTGACCGCCTGGCGGGAGGAACTGGCATCGTTCCTGATCGTCGCCGGGGTCGAACTGCGGCCCGGCGCGCCCGGCGCGGAACCCGTGGTCGAGGTACGCCGCACCTCCCTGGCGAAGTGCGAACGCTGCTGGACCTTCCGGAGCGACGTCGCCGCCGGGGGCCCGGGGCCCGCCCTGTGCGCGCGGTGCGTGGAGGCGCTCGCGGCGCGCTGAACCGCTTCCGCGGTTCCCGGCCGGACCGCCCGCCGAGGCGGCCCGCCGGCGACCGGCCTCAGCGCTCCGGGCTTTCCAGCGGCAGCTCGGCCTGCGGCGGATAGCGGCGCTTGAGTTGCTCGACCAGCCCGCGGAACGCGGGCGTCTCGCCCTGCAGCGGCACCTGATCGGTGTCGATGACCAGGACTTCGGTCTCGCTCGCGGCACGGCGCATCCAGTCTTCATACGCGTCGTTGAGCCGCCGGATGTAGTCGATGCCGATGCCCTTCTCGCTCTCGCGCCCGCGCCGGGCGATGCGCGACATGAGCGTCTCGGGGCTCGCGCGCAGGTACAGGATCACGTCGGGCGGGCGCAGGAAGTCCACCATGACCCGGAACAGCGAGGTGTAGTTCTCGTAGTCCACGTCGGTCATCGAGCCCTGCGCGTGCAGCGTGCGCGCGAAGATCTCGGCGTCCTCGTAGATGGTCCGGTCCTGGATGAACGGCAGCGAACTTCGCCCGATCTCGACCTGGGCCTTGAAGCGCTCGCTGAGGAAGTAGATCTGGAGGTGGAAGCTCCAGCGCGGCATGTCTCGATAGAAGGGATCCAGGTACGGGTTCTGGATGACGGGCTCGTAGTACGCCAGCCAGCCGAGCTCCGCGCTGAGGCGATTCGTGAGCTCGGTCTTGCCCACCCCGATGTTCCCGGCGATCGCGAGGAAGAAGCCCTGGTTCAAGCGGTCACGCCCCAGTCGTCTCTTGTCACTTGCGTGAACTGAGGCCCTGAAAGTGACACTTCCCGGACCTTTCAACGGTGATTCGGGTGCGATAGTGCGCACGTCGCCCGCGGGGACGCATCCCGAAAAAAAAGGCGGAACCCTTTCCCTCCACCGCGCGTCTAGAGCGGTGAACGGACGAAGAGAAGTGGGGGGCCAGTTCGATGAATCTCGCGTGCGGCCCGCGACTCTGAGAACGAAGCCCCCCTTAGCTTCGCTGCGAACCCCGCCCGGGAATCCCGGGCGGGGTTTTCGCTGTCTTCATCCCTCGGGCGACGGCGGCCACGCTATCGGCGCGTGTGCCGAGCGTCAAGAATCCGCGCCGGATTCCTCGTCCTCGGCCGGCAGGTCCGGGCGTCGGAAGCGCGACGCCTCGAGCGCGTGCTTGCGCATCAGGTCGTGCAGCGTCGGTCGGCTCACGTCCAGATCGCGAGCCGCGCGTGTGACGTTGCCGGCGTTGCGCGCCAGCGCCGCGCTCAGCATTTCCCGCTCCGCTCGATCGCGGGCGTCCTGGAGCGTCGGCCGGTCCTGCGCGGGCTCGCCCACGGGCGGGAGGTCGAGATCCTCGGGGCGCAGGTACGAGTCCTGGGAGAGGATCGCCGCACGCTGGATGCGGTTCTCGAGTTCGCGCACGTTTCCCGGCCACGGGTGCGCCGCCATGGCCCGCAGCGCGGCCTGCGTGAATCCCTTCAGCTTGCGCCTGTGGTGACGCCCGTAGAACTCCAGGAAATACTCGGAGAGCAGTCGCAGGTCGTCCCCCCGCTCGGCCAGCGGCGGAACGGCGATGCTCACCACGCTCAGCCGGAAGTACAGGTCCTCGCGGAAACGGCCCTCCGCGCGCATCGCGTTCAGGTCGCGGTTCGTCGCCGCCACGACGCGCGCGTCCACGCGCATGGGCTCCCGCCCGCCGACGCGCTCGACGACGCGGTCCTGCAGGAAGCGCAGGAGCTTGACCTGCAGGTGCGTGGGCAGCTCGCCGATCTCGTCCAGGAAGAGCGTTCCGCCGTCGGCCAGCTCGAACTTGCCTTCGCGGGTGCGGTACGCGTCGGTGAACGCGCCGCGCTCGTGGCCGAAGAGCTCGCTCTCGAGGAGCTGCTCCGGGATGGCGCCGCAGTTGATCGGCACGAACGGTCCGTCCCGCCGCCCGCTCGCCTGATGGATGGCGTGCGCGACGAGCTCCTTGCCGGTGCCGTTGGCGCCCACGACCAGCACGCTGGCGTCGGTCGGCGCGACGCGCTGAACCAGACCGAACACCCGGCGCATGGCCTCGGATTCGCCGACCAGCCGGTGATAGCGCTTGCGCGAAACGGGCGCGTCGGGCGCCTGCGCCTGCTCGATGTGCCGGATGTGCAGCGCCCGGCGCAGGATGACGCGCAGTTCCTCGAGGTGGATCGGTTTGGCGTACCAGTCCACCGCGCCGCGGCGGATGGCGGCCAGCGCGTTCTCGCGGCTGTCGTTTCCGGTCACCATCACGACCTTGGTGAGCGGGTGGCGCTCGACGATCTCGTCGAGCAGGTCGAGGCCCTCGGGCCCCGCGGTCGCGGGCCCGAGCGTGACGTCGAGCGTCACGACGCTCGGCCGCTCGTCGCGCAGCAGCCGGCGCGCCTCCTCGGCGGTGCCCGCCGTCAGCACCTCGTACTCTTCGGCCAGGCCCCAGCGCAGCTGGTTCCGAATCGAATCCTCGTCGTCGACGATCAGGATCTTGTCGTGCGCCATGGACGCTTCCGCACCTTTCATCGTTCACCCGTCACGCCTGCGGCCTCGGGTTCCGTGCGCGCGGCCGCTTCCGGTCGGACGGGCAGAAGGACCGTGAAAGTCGTGCCGGCGCCCGGACGGCTGCTCACGTCGATGCGTCCTCCGTGCGCCTGGACGATGGTCCGGCACTGGGCGAGTCCAATGCCGAGCCCGTTTTTCTTGGTCGTGGCAAAGGGGCGGAACAACCTCGTGCGCACGAACTCCTCGCCCATGCCCCGGCCGTCGTCCCGCACGCGCAGCTCGAACTGCGGCTCGCCCGCTTCGCCCGGGCGGAGCCCGGCCTCGACTTCGACGTGCCCGCGGCCCTCGGTCGCCTCGCGGGCGTTCACCAGCAGGTTGACCAGCACGCGGGTGACCAGCCGCCGGTCGACGAAGATCTCCCCGCCGTCCTTCACGTGAACCGACAGACGCACGCCTTGCGCCTCTCCCGCGACGAGGCCCGAGTCGGCGATCGCCGACTCGACGATCTCCCGGCCGGTGCAGGGTTCGGGGCGCACATCGAGCGTGCGCGCGACGCCCGAGACGTGGTTCATCAGCTCGCGCAGCGAGGCGACGGTCCGCTCGACGACCGCCATGGCGTCGCGCTGGAACTCGGGGTTGCCGAGGTGCCGTCGCGCATTCTCGACCACCAGGGACAGACCCGAAACCTGGTTCTTGATGTCGTGCAGGACGAAGCTCGAGAGCCGGTTGAGCGATTCGAGCTGACGGGCCTCGGCGAGCAGTTCCGCCTGCCGTGCCGCCCACAACGTCGAGGCGACGTGGCGCGCGAACGAGGCCAGGAACTCGACGTCCTCGTAGGACCAGTCCTCGTCCACGCGCTTGCGCGAGACCCACAGCAGGCCGACGACCTCGTCGCCGACGGTGAGCGGCGCGCACACGGCCGCATGCAGGGCCTCGATCGTGTCGTGGCTCTCGACCAGCAGGGGCAGCATGTCGAGGTCGTGTTCCATGTCGTGGAACACCACCGGCAACTGCCGCCGGCCCAGGTGACCGAGGAGCGGGTGGCTCGCGGGCAGCGACGGGTCGACCCCCGCCGGCCCGTGCAGCAGTCGCAGGTCCCCCGCGTCGCTCCGCAGGTGGATGGCGATCCGGTCGGCCTCGAACACCGCGCCGACCAGCGACTCGACCTGCCGCGCGAGTTCCTCGGGACGCCCGGTGGGAACGAGCGATGACGTCACGCGCTCCCATTCGCGCCGGTAGTCGTACCGGTTCGCGTAGAAGTTGCGGTCCACGAACCGGCGGATCGTGCGGCTCGTGCGCGGGCTGAGCATGAGCAACAGACCGCCACCGCCGACGAACACCACGAACGCGAAGGTCACTCCGAAGCGCCATTGCTGCGACATCGCGGGCACGAGGCGGCTGAGCACCAGCACGCCGAGCATGAACGCACCCGCGAGCGTCAGCGTGACCGACGAGTAGTAGATGACCGGCCGGGCCACCGGCACGTCCATGTCCGAGAGCGTGCGGCGCGCCAGGGCCAGCGCCGCCACCACGCCGGCCACGAACAGGACCGGCGCCGAGCTCACCATCCAGCTCACCTTGAGCCCGCCGTAGAGAAGGCCGGCGGAAACGACCAGCAGTTCGGTGAGGATGCTGACGAGAATCGCCAGGAACAGCGGGCGCAGGCGCTTCTGCCCGCTCGCGGGCGCGACGCGCAGCATGCTCTCGAGGTTCATGAGCACGGCGACCATCGCCACCAGCAGATACATCAGGAACACCTTGCCGAGCGGGCCGAACACGACCACTCCCTCGGGTCCGTGTCCGGTGACGGCGCGCACGGCGAACGGAGTGGCCGCGGTCAACGCGAGCACGACGCAACCGACGAGCGACAGCACGAGGTAGGCGCCGGCGTTGCGCAGTTGCAGGCGCGGTTCGGGGCGGCCGAGCACGACGCTCAGCGTCAGCCACAACCACGAGACGAGGGCGGAGATCCGCGCCAGATACGTGGCCCAGACGCGCGCCTGTTCGGCGTCGGCCGCGTTCACCATCCCCAGCGTGCCCGCCTGGAACGCCGCGAGCGAAAGGAACGCCGACGCGAACAGCAGCGTCGTGAGCCACTGTCCCCGGCGAAGCAGGCCGAACAGCCCGATGCCGGCGAGCAGCATCGCGCTCGCCGCGACAGCGGCTCCCTGGACGGGCGATGCGTTCCAGCTCCAAGTCATGGGCGGCCCCCTCCCCGCGCCGAAGCGCCCGTCGAACCGAGCGCCCCCAGGTTGCGGGCGGCCGTGCGCCGCACGGACGCCGAAATGGCCCGCCGCGCCAGCTCCTCGTAGATCGCGACCGCGGTGGCCCGCCCTCCGGGGCGGCGTTCGGCGAGCGAGGCGGCCCGGAGCGCTCCGGACTCGGTGGTGGAATCTTCCGGGAAACGGCGCCACAGGTCCACAAGGGAAGACTCCGCCGGCGCGAAGGAGCCGAGGTCCGACAGGAGCTCGGCCCGGGCGACCCCCGCCTCCCGCTGGAACCGGGCGTCGCGGTTCGTGCTCAGCAGGTAGTCCATGCGTTCCACCGCGTTCTCGCCTTCCAGCCGGGCGAGATCCAGTTCGCCCGCCCCGACGTGATGCTCGACCACCCGCAGCATGGCCTTGAAGGCGTAGGGATGGGAGGGCGCGGCCGCCGCGAGCGCCACGAACTCCGCGCGCGCGCGCTGCCACTGCCCGAGCTGCTCGAGCAGCCGGGCGCGGCGGAAATGCGCTTCCGGACCGACCAGCCCCGGATCGGTCCAGCGGTCGAACAGGGCGTCGTAGGTGGCGAACGCGGAGTCGTTCCGGCCCATGGCTTCCCAGGCACGCGCGGCCAGCAGCAGCGCCGCTCCGGCGACCGTGCGGCTGTTCGTCGCCGAGGCCGCCCAGCGCGCATAGGAGATCGCCGAGTCCGGCACGCCTCCCTCGAGGGCGCACGCCGCCAGCGCCACCGCCTGCGCGGGACGTTCCCATGCGCGCTGCGTGGCCAGGGGGTGTCGCAGGGCGGCCAGCGCCCCCGGAGCGTTCCCGCGGGCGAGCCGGATGCGCGCCAGCGCCCCCGCGAGCGCGGAGGCGTCGGCCGGCCTGGCCCGGGACAGCGCCGCGGCGAAGGTCGCGTCGGCCGAGGCGAGAATCTCCGCCGCCTCTCCCGGCCGTCCGAGTTCCCGGAGTTCGGCCGCGACCGCGACCGGCGCATCGAGCACCTGCCGCACCGGCCCCGTGCGGTCCGGGTCGCCGAGCGGATCGAGAAGCGCCAGTGCCATTCGCTCCCGAAGGGCTTCGTCGAAGCGTCCCAGGCGATCGAGCGCGCGCGCCGAACCGGCCCGGGCGGTGACCACGACTCCGGGCAGAGCACTCCATCGCGCGAGCGCCTCGCGCCAGAGCTGCAACGCCCGCTCGTCCTCCCCGGCCGACGCGGCGAGCCGGGCAAGCGACAGCGAAGCGCGCGCCGAGGCGAGCGCGACGTCCCGCGCCGGCCCGTGCGCCGGCGGAGCGCCCCAGCGCGAGGCCGGGAAGCGGGACACGATGTCGTCCAACCGGCGTTGCGCCGCGGCACGCTCCGGACCGGCCTCGCGCGGATCGCCGGCCTCCGCCCCGCGCACGCTTCGGGCGGCATGGTAGAGCGCGCGCTCGGCCTGCCAGCGCGACCACAGCACCGGGTCGCCGCAGCCGGCGAGCAGCGCCGCCACGAACGTCGCCGCCACGGCTCTTCGGCCGCGCATCAGGATTCCTCCGTCCCGGCGCCGACGCCGCCGAGCCAGGCGAGGGTGATCGCACCGCTGGCGAGCATGCCGAGAATCGCTCCGGTCGCGGCGCGCAGCAGGACCGCGGCCGCGACCAGCTCGGGCATGCCGCGCTCGATGGCCGTGGAGGCCGCCGCGACCGACGCCGAGGCGAGGCCGGCCGCGGGGACGAGCAGCAGCATCGCCACCGCCGCGGGCAGGAAGCCGTTTCCCCACGTCGCGGGCAGCCCGGCCAGCGCCCGCGGACCGGAACGGTGACCGAGCACGACCAGCGCGGGCGCGAAGGCGCAGGCGATGCGCACGAACAGCAACGCCGCGTCCGCGGCCGGCGGCGCGAACGAGCGCGCCAGCCCGGAAAGGCGAACGAGCGGCAGCGCGTGCAGCATCGCCTGCAGCCCGAGCGTCGCGGCCGAGACCGGCAGGGCGGCGATGAGCAGCGCGCCGGCGCGGCTCATGCCTTCGGACCAGGCCGCGGCGGACCCGTCCGGCAGGCCGCGGAACTGGCGTTCGAACAGTCGCGCGGAGACGCCGGCCATCACCGGCAGCACGAGCACGCCGGTCAGCAGGCCCGCGTCCCGGGCCAGGCCCGGCAGCCGCCGGAACAGTTCCGGGTAGCGCAGCGACGCGTCGCCCTCGAGGGCGCGCAGCAGCGGCGCCGCGAACCACGAGACGAGCGGGTGCGCGCTCCACCAGCAGGCGAGAATCCCGACCGCCTGCAGGGCGAACAGCAGCAGCCATGGCCCCCAGATTCGCGGCCGGCGGCACGCGCGCACGGCACCGAGCAGGCACTGCCAGCCGAAGGCGACCTGCTCGAGCGCGTTCACGGCACGGCGGGGGCTGCCGCGCGCGCCCGCGCGAACACCGCGGGCAGCTCGCGCGCCACGAGTCCCGAGAACTCCCGCGCGCGCTGCGTCGCGCCCTCGACACCGTCCTCGCGCAGCACCGACTCGACGCGCACGAACGTGCCCCACGAGCGGTTGTCGAGCGCGCCCAGCACCGCCATGCGCGAGCGGAAGGCGCCGACGTCGCCGGTCGAGAGCCCGTCGGTGGTCCACCAGTACCAGACCACGCGGCTGTCGTCGCGGCGTTCGGCGATGCAGGTGTTGACGATCAGGCCCTTCGGCGAGCCGTCGTCCACTCTCGCGCGCCCCGGCTGCCGCACCGCGTAGCCCTGCGACGTGTAGCAGAGCAGCGGATCGTGCGCGCCGTATCGGCGATTCTGGTGGTAGACGAGGCACAGCCACACCGACCGCGTCCCGTCCACGTAACGGCGGATCAGCAGGTCGTCGGCGCGCAGCTCCTCGACCACGGCCTGCTCGAACTGCGCGTCGGTGCCCTGCCACGGCCCGAACTCGTGCGGCACGCCGCGCAGGATGCCGTGACCCGCGGCGAGGTCGATGGGCGGCGTCAGCAGCACCGAGGCCGAGGTCGCGACGAGCATGACGACGGCGGCGAGGAGCGTCTTCATGCCCTGGCCCCCTTCGGGGTCAGCAGTTCGCGCAGTCCCAGCAGCGCGGCCAGCGCGACGCCGTAAACGACGTACCCGGTCATGTCGTGAAACGTGCCCGAGGCCCAGACCACGCCGCGCCTTTCCGCCGCGACGATGACGAGCAGCAGACGCACGGCGTTGCCGAGGATCGCGATCGGGGTCGCCGCCAGCAGGACGGTCGCGCGCCGCCAGAACCCGCCCTTCTGGAAGTAGGCGAACAGGGTTCCGGTCGCGAGCAGCGCCAGCAGCGAGCGCAGTCCGCTGCACGGGTTCTCGACCCGCAACTCGCCGGAGGCGAGCAGGATGGACATGCCGTCCCGCTCGAGAGGCACGCCGAGCGCGTGCGCGGCGCCGACCGAGGCGCTGACCGAGATCTCCTTGAGCGCGAAACTGAGCGAGTTCATGACCAGGGGCGGAAACGTCAGCATGAAGCCGAGGTAGGCGATCGGAAACGCCAGCATGCGCGTCATCGCCGTCCCGAGAAACGCGAGCGAGAGTCCGAACAGCAGCGGCAGCAATCCCCAGCCCTGCAGCGCCAGCACGTCGGCGCGCACGCCCACGACCTGCATCAGGCACCCGAGTCCCACGAGCGCGAGTCCCCAGGTGGCCGGCCGCACCGGCAGGGCCCGCAGCCGGTCCCGCCGCAGCCAGACGAGCACCAGCGAGGTGGCCGGCACGAGCGGACCGTGGGAGTAGTTGTCGTTCGTCGCCCAGGTCTCCCACAGCGTCGCCAGCGTGCGATGCCAGGCGAGTGCCACGAGCGCGAACAGCAGGGCGCCCTTCAGCCACGCGCCCGCCCGCCCCTTCGCGGGCGCGACCATCGTCGGGACGCTCACCGGATCCCCCGCATCGCGAACAGCGTCAGGGCGGTGCGCACGAGGATCTCGGTGTCGAAGCGGGTCGAGTTGCGATCGAGGTACTCGCGGTCGAGGGCCACCTTCTGCTCCATGGGGATTTCGTCACGGCCGTTGATCTGCGCCCACCCCGTCAGGCCGGGGCGAAGCGCATCCACCCCGGCGGCCTGTCGCAGGCCGATCAGATCATACTGGTTGTAGAGCGCCGGTCGCGGTCCGACCAGCGACATGTCGCCACGGACGATGTTCCACAGCTGCGGCAGCTCGTCGAGGCTGGTGCGGCGCAGGATCGCCCCCACACGCGTGATTCGGACGCTTCCGGGCGTCACCAGATGCGTGGCGAGGTCCGGCGTGCCCGCCGCCATGCTGCGGAATTTGAAAAGAATGAACTCGGCGGAGCCGCGGCCGATGCGGCGCTGCCGGAACAGCACGGGGCCGGGCGATTCGAGCCGGATGGCGAGGGCGACCAGCAGCATCAGCGGCGACGTCAGGATCAGTCCCGCGCAGCCGAGGACCACGTCCGCGGCGCGCTTGACGAACGCCCGGGCCCCCCGTGGCAGCGGGCCCACGTCCCGGCCGTGCGACTCGAGCCGGGCCTCGAGCAGCACCTGGACGAGCCTCTCGCCGAGCGCGCGCCGCGAGTGCTCGCGCTCGACGAACACCGGCCCGGCCGCGGCGAGCGCTTCGCGGCGACCGGGATCGTCGCGAAGCGCCCGCACCGCACGCGCGAGCGCCGCTCCGTTCTCGGGCTCGACGACCAGGCCGCCTTCCGAGGCTTCGATCACCGCCGCGGCATCGCCGCGCACCGCCGCGACGACCGGGCAGCCGCAGGCCAGGTAGTCGAACAGCTTGACCGGGATGGTTTCCCCCGCGAACTCGCTCGCCCGGGTCGTCGCGACGGCGACGTCGGCTTCGTGGAGGAGCGGGACGAGCGCGGCGGGCGCCACGCTCGGCTCGAACGTGACGTTGTCGAGCCCCCGCCCGACGGCCGCCCGCTCCAGCCCCTGCTTCGCCACCCCGTCGCCCACGAGCCGGAACCTCACCCCTTCGGACTTCAGCTCGGCCGCCGCATCGAGCAGCGCATCCATGCCGTGCACGAGCCCGTGCGTGCCCGCGTACAGCACGGTGAACGGCCGTCCGCCGCGCTCCGCCCGCTCGGCCGGCGGCCGGAACAGCTCGGTGTCGGCGCCGTTCGGCAGGAAGACGAGCCTCCGCGGCTCGAACCCGCGCGACTCGAGCTGGCGCTTCATGCCCGGGGTGACCACCAGCACGCGGCTGCTGCGGGACTGGAAGAATCGCGCGACGCCGTCGAGCACCCGGGCGACGAAACCGGGCCGCATCTCACCCAGGGCGATCGCCGCGTGCGGCCAGTCGTCGCGGCAGTCGTTCACCAGCGCCGCCCCGCGCAGACGGGCCGCCAGCCAGGCGGTGAGCCCGTGGAAGAGCGGCGGCGTGGTGACGAGCACGACATCGGGTCGCGGTCCCGCGAACGCGACCGGCAGGGCCGAGAGCGCGAAGCTCAGGTGGTTCCACAGGCGCGTGAGCGACGTCTTGCGCGGCGTCGCGTACAGCCACACCCGCTCGACGCGGATACCGTCAGCCTGTTCGGTGCGACGGCGAACACCGCGGTACTCGGGGCGCACTTCGCCTGCCGGGTGGTTGGGCAGGCCGGTCAGCACGCGCACTTCGTGGCCCGCGCGGGCGAGCGCGCGCGCGAAGTGCAGGGCGCGCGCGGGCGCGGCCCCCGTCTCGGGCGGGAAGTACTGCGTGACGAACAGCACGCGCATGGGCTCGCCGGGCCTCCGGGTCAGGCGGGCGTCGCGACGACGAGCTGCCGTCGCGCGAAACCGTGTCCGAGCTGCCAGGTGCGCTGCAGCGGCCGCAGCAGACCTTCGTACACCGGGTCCGGCAGCGTGCCCAGTCCGCCCCAGTAAAGCTCGTGGTGCACCATGCGCAGTCCGTTCGCCGCCAGGATGCCGCGGATCTCGCGCGGCGGGAACGGCCGCTCGACCGCGTACGAGTAACGCTCCCCGTCGGGGGCGACGTACTCCTGGTGCACGTGGTCGCCGCGCAGTTCCTGCAGTCGCGCGAGATGCTCGGGGTGCGCGCCGTTGATGTCGCCGACGACCAGAACACCGCCCGGCCGCAGGTGCCGGCGCGTCTGCTCGAGGAAGCGATCCAGCGGATCGATGTGCGAGAGCGCGTTGTAGACCCACACGAGGTCGTAGTCCGCGTCCCAGTCGCGGGTGAGATCGGCGCGCACGTAGCGCACCGGAAGCGCCCCGGCGGTCACCTCGGCGTGGAACTCGAGCCGCTTCTGCGCCGCGTCGAGCCGGTCCGGGCGCAGGTCGGCGCCCACCACGTCGGCGCCCGCGGCCGCGTAGAGCATCGAGTAGGTGCCGAAGCCCGAGCCCGCGTCCATGACGCGCGGACGGGCGCCGAGCTCCCGCGCCCGGGCGACGATCCAGCGCGCCGTCCAGCCGGCCTCGCTGCGCCAGAAGCCGCGCAGGTAGCGGCGGATCCGCGCCTCCTCGCCCGGCGCCGGCAGGCGGTTGTAGTAGCTGGCGAACGCTTCGCGCTCGGCCTCGGGCAGCCGCGGCTGGACCGGCCCGTATTCCTTCTCGATGGTCCAGCGCACGAAGCGCTCGAACGCCTCACGCGCCTTCGATTCGTCGCTCATGAAGATTCCTTCCCGGTTCTCGTCGTGGAGCTCGGGCGGGCGCCCGCGTCTCCGTTATCGGGCGGCCGGCGGGGTCCGTCCACGTCCCCGCCGGGTCACAGCCTGCCACAGCAGCGGCAGATGTCGCGGGCGCACGCCGCCGAGCAGCTTCGCGACGCGGTCCCAGCGGCCCTGCCGCAGGTAGGTTCCGAGGCTCTGCAGCTCGTACTGGAGCAGTTTCGGCGCGCCCTCGGCGGCGAAGCGCGCCGCCGCGTCGGCCAGTCCCGCGGACAGAGCCGCGAACCGCTCCGCCTGAGCGCGCGCTTCGGTCCCGGCGGGCTCGCCGGGTACGCCGTCCGGGTCGAGCTTCAGCGCCGCGAGTTCGAGGCCGTGGGCGGACTCGCCGAATCGCGCGGTGAAGACACCACTCTCGCGGCGCGTCAGCGCCGCGACCGAGGCCTCGAAATCCCCCGAGCGGCCGTCGAAGACCGCGTCGCCCATGCTGTACAGCACCAGTGTGCGGCCGACCCTTGCGGCGCCCTGCAGGACATGCGGATGATGTCCGAGCACCAGGTCGGCGCCCGCGGCCGCGATCGACTTCGCCATTCCGACGACGCGCGGGGGCGGAAAGTCCACGTACATGGATCCCCAGTGCACGCTCACCACGAGCACGTCCGCCTGAGGCCGCCAGCGCGCGAGGTCCGCGGCAACGAGTTCCGGCTCGAGCGGCGCGACGCCGGCCCGGCCGGACGTTGCGGCGTCGCCGCCGGCGGTCGCGTAGGCGAGCACGACGACCCGGACACCCCGGACCTCGATCCGCGCGGGGGTCCGCGCCGCCTCGAGATCGGCTCCAGCGCCGACCGCGGCCAGCCCCGCGGACCGACAGGCGTCGAGCGTTCGCGCGAGGCCCCGCTCGCCGCAGTCCATCATGTGGTTGTTCGCGAGCGACACGACGCGGAAGCCCGCGCGCGCGAGCGCCGCCGGCACCCCGGCGTCGTGGAAGAACTCGTCCGCGCGCCCCGGGCGAACCCAGGCGCGCTCGCCGACCGGGAACTCGAGGTTGGCGAAGGCCAGATCGGCGGCGCGCGCGTGCGGCGCCAGCGCCGCGAACGGCGCATCGGGCCCCTCGCTCGCGGCGCGCCGTCGCACCGAACCGAGGACGCCGACGTCGCCGACCGCGGCGAGCGTGAGCCGCAGCGCGCCCTCAGCCTCGAGCAGCCGCATGGGGCCCTCCCCCGCCGCGCCGCGCGAGCGCCTCGCGATACAGCGCCTCGGTTTCGCCGACCATGCGCGCGGCGGTGAAGCGCTCGCGCCAGCGCTCCCGGCCGGCCGCGCCGAGGACGGCGCGGCGCTGCTCGTCCGCGAGCAGGTCCGCCAGGGCCCCGGCCATCTCCGCCACGTCGCCCACCGGCACGATGCGGCCCGTGACGCCGTCGGCCACCGCTTCGGCGTTGCCGCCGACCGCGGTCGCGATCGCCGCGCGCGCCGCACGCATCGCCTCGAGCAGCGTCACCGACAGCCCTTCCCGCGAGGAGGACAGCACGAAAACGTCGCACGCCGCCATCAGGTCCGGCACGTCGTTCCTCGGACCGAGGAAACGAACCGCATCGCCCAGTCCCAGCTCGGCGTGCAGCGCCTGCAGACGCTCGCGCAGCCTGCCCTCGCCCGCGACGAGCAGCACCGCGCCGGGCGCGCGCCGTCGCGCGACGGCCATCGCCCGCAGGAGCACGTCCTGCGACTTCTGCGGCGTCAGGCTGCCGACGGTCAGGGCGACCGCCGCCGCGGGCGGAATGCCGAGCGCCGCGCGCGTCTGCGCGCGCGGCCGCGGCGGTGGCGCCTCGGCGATGCCGTTCGCGATCGTCACGAAGCGCTCCTCGCTGCCGCGGAATCGCGGCGCGTGGCTGGCCCGCGCGGCTTCGCACACGCAGATCACCCGATCCGTCAGGCGCGTGAGCATCGCCTCGACGGGCCCGTAGAATCGGAACGCCCGGCCCGGGTAGTGGATGCTGTGCTCGGTGCGCACCGCGACCGGCACGCCCGCGAGCCGCGCCGCGAGGGTTCCGTACATCGCCCCGCTCGGGTTGTGCCCGTTGACGACGTCCGCGCGACGCGCACGCAGCAGCGAGGTCAGCCGCACGAGGCCCGCCGCCCGCGCGGCGCCCTTGCCGAGCACGACGGTCTCCGCGCCGGCCGCGGCCGCCGCCTCGAGCGCGGGACCGCCGCGATTGAGCGCCACCACCGTGCTCTTGACCTCCGGCGACGCCAGGCGCACGTGCTCGACGACCAGCGACTCGGCGCCGCCCTGGTGCATCGCCTCGACGACGTGGACGACGCGCATCACGCCCGCTCCCCGCGCACCGGCGCGCCGCCGAAGAGTTCCCACAGCCGCGCGAAGCTGGCCTCGACGTCGAACGAGCCGCGCGCCGCTTCCCGCGCGAGGCCGCCCATCCGGTCGATCTCCCGCGGATCGCGCAGCAGTGGCCCGATCGCCCCGGCAAGCGAGCGCGGGTTCGCGCTTTCGCACAGCGCCCCGGTCCGGCCCGGCTCGATCGCCTCCTCGAGCCCCGCCGCGCGCGCGCCGACGACCGGCAACCCGGCGGCCATCGCCTCGACGATCACGTTCGGGATGCCGTCGCGCCGCCCGTTCGCCAGCACCTTGCTCGGGGCGAGCAGCAGCCACGCCGACGCGTAGAGCGGAGCGATCTCGTCGTGCGTGAGCGAACCCCGGAACTCGACCTGTTCGGCGACGCCGTGCGCGCGGGCCAGCGCGCCGAGCGCTTCGCGTTCCGGGCCGTCGCCGACGACCACGAGCCGGGGCCGCAGCCCGCGCCGCGCCAGCTCGCCGAGCGCCGCGACCGCGTCGTCGAATCCCTTGCCGGGCGCGAGCCGGCCGACGACCAGCAGCAGGGGCTCGGCCGAGCGGGCTCGCGCGATCGCGCCGAAGCGCGCGAGATCGGTTCCGTGCCACAGCCACTCGACGCGCCCGCCGGGCACGAGGCGGCGGAGCATCTCGGCGTTGCCGCGCACGCACGCGGTGGTGAAGTCGGCGGCGCGCACCTTGTGGGCGAGGAAGGCCTGCGTGCGGTAGAGGTCGGCGCCGGCGTGCGCGGCCATGCTGAAGCGCCGGCCCGCGAGCCGGGCCGCCAGCCAGGCCACCGAGGCCGGGAAGTGCGCCCACGCCCCGTGAACGCGCTCGAAGCCCTCGCGTTCGGCGATGCCGGCCACCCGCGCGGCGGCCGGCAGGTAGGCGAGGTGCCCGGCCAGCGCGTACGCGCTGCCGCGCGAGGCCCACAGCATGCGCGCCGCCCCGGGGAGCAGCACGTGCGGACGGCGCACCAGCCAGCCGAGCAGCGCCCACCACGAGCGCGGATCGAGCGGCGAGCCGACGGCGCGGGTCAGGGCGACGAGCGGCGCGAACTCCGGCTGGTACTGGTCGCCCACCGCCCGCAGGGTCAGCACCCGCACGCGAACGCCGCGCTCGTCCAGGCGCTTCACCTCGTTCTCGATGAACGCGGCCAGTGTGGGAAACGTCGTCGTCACGTAGAGCACCGATTTCACGCGGCGCCCTTTCGCTCCGAGGCGGCCGGTTCGCCGCCCCGCTCCAGGCCGAGCGCCTGCCGGTAGAACGCCTCGTGGCGGCGCACCATGGCCTCGATGCTGCGCTCGGCGATCATCGCCTCGCGTGCACGGGCGCCGCGGCGCGCGGCCTCGTCGGGTCGCGTCAGCACCTCGGCGAGGGCGTCCGCGAGCGCCTCCGGATCCTGCGCGGGCACGAGCCAGCCCGTTCGGCCGTCCTCCAGCACCTCGGCGTTGCCGCCGACGCGCGTCGCGACGCACGGCCGGGCCGCCGCCATCGCCTCGAGCAGCGCGTTCGGGATGCCCTCCTCCCGCGAGGAGAGCACGAACGCGTCGAAGGCCGGAAGCAGCCGGTCCACGTCGGAGCGCTCGCCGAGCAGCGAGACCCGCCCCGCGAGCCCGAGCGCGGAGATGTCCCCCTCAAGCGACGCGCGATCGGGTCCGTCGCCGGCGATCGCGCAATGAAAGCGGTGCCTGCCCGCGAGCCGCGCGAGCGCGCGCAGCAGCGTGCCGTAGTCCTTGCGCGGCGCGAGGCAGCCCACGCTGCCGACGAGCGGGGCGTCCGCCGGCACGTGTTCGAGCCCGGACAGCGCCTCGCGACGGCTCGCGCCGTCGAAGCGGGCGACGTCCACGCCGTTCTCGATCACCGTGACGCGCGAGGCCGGCACGCCGAGCGCGACGCTGCTCGCGGCCACTTCATGGCTCACCGCCGTGACGTGCGTCGCGAGCCGGTGTGCCAGCCGCTGGACCGCGATCTGGCGGGCGGACTCGAACGCGTCCACGTTGCGCTTGGCGACGCACACGACCGGCACGCCGCACAGCCGCCCGGCGAGGGCCGCGAACAGGTTCGGGCCGAACAGGTACCCGTGGATCACGTCGGGTCGGAACTCGCGGACCAGCGAGATCAGCCGCAGCAGTCCGCGCAACCCGCTCGCGTCGTAGAGGCGCCGTCCCACGCCGAGGTCGGTGATCGGCAGCCCGATGGCCTCGACGAGCGGCGTGAACGCGCCCTCGCGCTTCAGCACGGCGATGCGCACCTCGAATCGCCCGCGGTCGAGCCGCCGCCACATTTCGAGCAGATGGCGCTCGGCCCCGCCGGTCACGAAGTTGCCGGCGACGTAAAGGAGCCGGATGCGCCGTCCGCCGCGCGGCGCGCTCACGTGCCGGCCTCCGCACGCCGGCCGCGCAGCCGGTCGAACGCGCCGCGCAGCTCGGCCCGGACCATGGTCGCGGACGGTTTGCCGCCGGGGCCCAGGCTCGCCCCCTCGGGCAGCGCGCGGCGCGGCAGCCGGAAGTCGTCCGAAGCGCCGGTGCAGTCGCCCGCCCGGGTGGTCACCGCGTGGGCGAGCCGGGCGGCCCGCGCGGCGTCCACCGTCCGATCGTCGTGGTCCCCGACCGGATAGGCGAGCCCGCTCACGGCCGCGCCGGTGCGGGCGGCCGCGAGCGCGGCCGAGTCCGCGATCTCGCGCCGCTGCTCGCCCGGCGGCAGCAGGGTGAGAAAGGGATGCGTCAGCGTGTGCGCGCCGATCTCCATGCCCGCCTCGGCGAGCCGCGTGGCGAGCGGCCAGTCCGCCAGCTCGCAGGGTGCCGGCCCGCGCACGCCGAGCGTCTCGCGCAGCGCGTCGAGCCGCACGCGCTGCTCCGCGGGGGCGACCCGCATCAGCGGCAGCAGCCCGCGCAGCGCCGCCGACCGGCCCGGCGGCGTCGAGACGTCGAGGCCCAGCGTCGTCCCCGCCGCCTGCCAGCGCGCGACCGCGGTGCCGGCGTGCGCGAGCACGAACGCCAGTTCGTCCCACCACGGTGCGGTGCGCGAGTCCATCAGACCCGCGGTCAGATAGAAGGTGGCCTTCGCCCCGTGGCGCGCGAGGATCGGAAGCGCGCGCGTCACGTTGTCGGCGTAACCGTCGTCGAAGGAGAAGGCGATCGCGTGGCCCGGCCGGCCGTCGCGCAGGCGTTCCAGTCCCTCGCGCACCGTGCACGGCGTCGCGCCCGCGCGCACGCAGGTCGCGACCTGCGCCTCCAGCACCGATTCCGAGACCCCGAGATGGTAGAGCGCCCGCTCGCCTTCGGCGTACACGCGGTGGTGCCGCACGATCGTCAGGCGCGAACGGCCCGAGCGGGGCGAGAGGGGCCCCGAGGCGAGCGAGAGCAGCCAGCGCAGGGCGCGACCGCTCACGCCTCCTCCTCGCGCGCGCGGGACTCGCCGATCGCGACCTCGGCGAGCGCGCACAGCATCCAGAAGCTGCTCGCGATGACCACGTTGAAGAAGCGGTCCCCGAAGGCGCAGTTGACCGCCAGCGTGACGACCGCTCCGCACAGCCCGATCCCGAGCGCATGGTCGAACGCGTCGCGCGCCCGGCGCGCCGCCTTGTAACCCAGCATCCACGCCTTCCACATCAACCACACGAACAGCGTCAGGCCGATGAGGCCGGTTTCGGCGAGCATGCGCAGCCACGTGTTGTGGGCCGAGTCCTTGACCTCCTCGAGCCCGAGACCTTCGCCGATCTCGGGCAGCACGTACGCGAGGCCCGTGAACCCCACTCCCTCGATCGGATGATCCTTCACGACCTCGAGGATGCTCTGCCAGGTCTGGAGCCGGGCCTCCGAGGCCATGTCCACCGTGACCTCGTCGGTGCCTTCGACCTCCATGGACGAGGACTGGACGCGCTCCTTCACGTAGTCGGGAGCCCACAGCGGCGAGAACAGCATGGCGACGACGAGCAGGCCGAACGCCCAGCGCGACGACATCCACGCGACCACGAAGACCCCGGCGAGCAGGGCCACCATGCTGCCGCGCGACAGCGACATCATCACGCCGATGCTGGCGAGCACGAAGATCGTGAGCAGCACGGCCTTGCCGAACCCGTTCTTCACCCCGAAGACGCCGGCCAGCGCGGGCACCGCGAAGAGCGCGAGGAACGCGCCCAGATCGTTCGACTGGCCGATCGAACCGATCGCCCTTCCGCCGCGGCCGTTGCGGCCGTAGGCGATGGTGACGATGGACTCGACCAGCAACCCGACCATCACCGCCCACCAGACCCGGCGCCGCTCCTCGGGGCCGTGCGCCATCGCCATGACGATGAAGTAGGTCGCGAACGTCGTGCCGGCGCGAAACACGGTCGTGGCCCCGAGCGCCGCGTCGAAGCCGTATCCGGTGGGGAACGCCGCTCCGCGCACGACCGAGACGGCGATCACCAGCATCAGCAGGCCGAGCACCTTGCCGAGATGGTTCTCGGGCACGAGCGGCAGGCGGCGCACGATGCGGCTCGTGGCGTAGGTGCCGAAGATGGCGAACAGGAGGATGTTGAGCGGGTTGAGTCCCGGAACCGGCGTGGGCGGAATCCACGGCAGGAAAGGCGCGACGACCGGCAGCAGCAGCAGCCCGATCTTCGGGTTGAGCAGGACGAAGCCGAGCCCTGCGATGCCGAGCGAGACCTTGAAGATGCGGTGGGGGTCCTGGTCGAACGTGTAGTCGAGCACGAGCAGCGCGCCGACGAGGAGCGCCGACAGCGCCATGGCACCGAGCACGGGCAGGGCCCGGGCGAGCGCCGGCGCCTGACGCCGCGCCGCTCCGCGCGCCCGCTGCGCTTCGCCGCCGCCGGGCGTGGTCGTCGGGCTCACGGCGTCGCCCCGCCCGCGCCCGGCGGCGGCTCGAAGCCCGCGAGCCGCACGCGCCGCGGAGCCTTCAGGGACCCTGCGACCGCGCCGACCGACCGGCGACCGCGCAGGCGCTGCTGCAGCCCGCGCGGCAGGAACGAGGTCGCCATCGCGAGAAGAACGGGCGTGGTGAAGTCCGGCCACATCCACGAGCGCGCGAGGTGCGCGCGCGCCCTGCCCGGCTCGCCTTCGCGCAGGGCCGCGAGCGCGAGCCGGTAGTGATGGCGCGAAACGCGGCGCCGCGCGAGCCGGCGCAGTCCCTCCTCCAGCGTCGGATCGGACGCCATGCGGGCGAACAGCGTCGCGGCGCCGGCGTTGCGCTTGTCGGCCTGCGCCGACAGGCCGGTCTCGCGTGCGCGGTAGCGCACCAGCGGCCGGTGCGTGCCCACCGCCCAGCCGCCGCGCGAAAGCCGGATCCACAGGTCCACGTCCTCGGCGTGGCTCAGCGACTCGTCGAAGCCTCCGAGCGCTTCGAGCGCCGAACGCCGCGCCAGCACCGAGGAGGTGAGGATGAAGTTCACCTCGATGAGTTCCGCCACCGGACGGCCGCAGTAGGGATCCTGCAGATCCACCCAGCGCTCGAGCAGCGAATCGAACTCCCGTCCGTCGAGCGCCCGCACGGTGCCGTCACTGAAGCACCAGTCGGCGTGGGGCGCGGCCGCGAGCAGGCCGAGCGAAACGCGGTTCTTGTCGGGCGTCCACAGGTCGTCGGCGTCGAGGAACGCGATCCACGCCCCGCGCGCCGCGCGCCAGCCGGCGTTGCGGGCGGCGGCGGCGCTGCCGTAGGCGCCGGCCAGCACGCGCACCCGGTCGCCGAAACGTGCGCCGACGGCCTCGCCCGTGCCGTCGCTCGAGCGATCGTTCACGACCACGACCTCGTCCACCGGCAGGTCCTGGGCGAGCACCGAGTCCACGGCCTCGAGCACGTCCGGCATCGCGTTGTGCGCCGGGATCACGGCGGAAACCGTCGCCCGGCTCACGCGAGTCCCGTTCGTTCGCGGGCCTTCCCGCCGCCGTGTGCGCTGCGCACGGACGCCACGGCGGCTCGGCTCGGGAGGCAGGAACGGACCAACGGACGGACTCCAGGGCGATCGGCGCGGGCGTGTCTCAGCCTTCGGCCGCCTCGGTCGTGTACCCGTAGTAGTTGGACTTGTAGCCGTAGTACGTCGGCAGGAACTCGCCGAGGTCGTTCATCAGCACGCCGAGGATGTTGTCGCGCGCCTCGCGCTGCACCTTGACGCCGTACTCCACGGCCTTGCGAAGCGTTCCGCCCGCCTTGATCACGTAGATGACGCCCTCGACCGCACGCCCGACGATCAGCGGATCCGGCACGGCCAGGTTCGGAGCCGTGTCCACGACGACGAGGTCGTAGCGCTTGCGCGCCTCGGCGAGGAACCACTCGACCGAATCGGTGTCGATCATCTCGGCGGCCGGGCGGTCGCTGCGTCCCGCGGACAGGAAATCGAGGTCCGCGAGCGCCGTCTGGCGCACGAAGCGCTCGTCGAACTGCTTCGCGAGCAGCATCTGCGCGAGCCCCCAGCTGCTGCCGGGAACGCCGAGCGCGCGATGCAGGGCGGGACTGCGCAGGTCGAAGTCCACGAGCAGGGTGCGCTGCCGGTGCTCGCGCGCGAGCGTGATGCCCAGACAGGCGGCCGTCGTGGTCTTGCCCTCACCCCGCGTCGAACTCGTGACCATGATCGTGCGCGGCAGGGCCCGCCCGCGTGAACGCGCGAGATTCAGGTACAGCCGCTTGAACTCGAGGCCCAGCGGGCTCTCGACCTTGAAGCGCTGGATGAGCCCCTGGTCGCGCGGCGCGGGCAGGGCGCCCGGCGCGCCCGCGGCTGGCGAACCCCTCGCCGGCCTGCGGCTGCGGTTGAGCTCGTCCACGCGCGGGACCTGCCCGAGCACCGGCAGGCCGAGCAGGTGCTCGACCTCCTCGACGTTCTTGACGGACTGGTCGCTGTTCTCGACGACCAGCGCGGTGCCGATGCCGACGACGGCGCCGATCACGAACGCGAGCATCACGACCAGTGGCCGGTTGGGCTTGCCCGGCGACAGCGGCCGGTTGGCGGGCTCCATGACCACGAATCGCCCGCTCATCTTGGCCTGCTGGAACGCCTCGGCGATCTGCGCCGCGGCCGACTGCTGCTGGAACGTCGCATACAGCGTTCGCGCGCGCTCGACTTCGGCGGTCAGGCGCGTGATGTCCATTTCCCGGTTGGGCGCCATCACGACTTCGCTCTGGTAGGCCGAGACCTGCCCGCGCAGCCAGGAGCCCCAGGCTTCGCGAGCGGCGAGGTCGGCCTGCGCGACGCGGTAGCGCACGACCAGGTCACGCGCGTCCTGCGGCATCGCCGGGAACGCGCGATCGGCGGCGGCGGACAGCGCCGTTTCCAGTTCGGCGGTGCGGCGGGCGAGCGAAAGCCGGAGACTGGAGCCGCCGTTGGTGGTGCCCTCGGTCAGCATCGCCCGGCCGAGCTGAAGCTGCAGCGACGCGAGCTGGCCCGTGAGCGAGGTGATGTCCGGCCCCACGAGCGAGGCGGGATCGTTCTCCCTCACCCGGCCGCCGAACTGCCCGCGCAGGTCCGTGACGCGCTGGCGCTGCTCGTCCGCCTCCGTCCCCGCCTGTTCCAGCAACGACTGGGCGAGCCCGACGTTGTGTTCGTTCACGACCGAGCCCGTCAGAACGGTCGAAATCGCGTTGCGGCGGGCCGCCTCGAGCCGCGCCTCGGCTTCCTCGAGCGCGCGCTTGTAAACCTGCAGCTGCTCGGTGCTGAACTCCTGCTGCTGCTGCACGGCCTCGAGCTGTCGCGCCTTGGAGGAGGCGACGAACTGGTTCGCCACCGACTCGCAAAAGCGCTTCGCGCGGTCGGGATCGTAGTCGGCGACCGTCACCTGGAAGAGCTTGCCCTTGCTGCGCCGGATCGAGATGGCGTTGCGCAGGTAGTCCACGAGGAAGGCTTCGACCTGTTCGTCCGGCGAAAGACCCGGGAAGCGGGCCGCCGACTTGAGCGCCCAGGCCCGCGTCGCCGCGTCCTCCTTCGCGCCGGAGGACACCACCACGCTGCGCAGGAACAGGCTGCTCTGGATCTGCTCGCGCATGATGTCGGCCTGCTGGTCCACGTCCGGCCCGCCCGAGATCGCACCGAGCGGACCCTGCAGCGCCTGTCCGCGGTCCAGCAGCAGCACGGTGCTGCTGAACCACACCGGCTTGAGCATGAACGCGGCGGTCACGCCGATCGCGACGGCCAGCAGCCAGGGCAGCGCGACCAGCCATTTGCGCCGGCCCAGCACGCGCAGCAGCTCGCCCACGTCGAGCGAAGCGGCCCCGGGAAGTTCGTTCGCCTTCATTCGGTCGTCAGTTCCTCTGCCGGTTGTTCAGGTAGTCCACCAGCACGGCCACGTTGAGCAGGTCGCGCGAGACCGCGAGGATCGAAACGATGCCGGTCCACGGGTTCGCGCCCTTCGCCATCACCACGACGATGTCTCCGGACTTGATCGTGACCGGCGCGCGACTGCCGTGCTCGAGCACGTCGCGCAGGTCGTACGCGGTGACGCTGGTGCCGCTCTCCGAGCGCGTCAGCACGCGCACGCTGCGCAGGTTCGCCCGCTCGGTCGTGCCGCCCGCCGCCGCGATCACCGCCCAGACGTCCGCTCCTCCCCCGACCGGCACGAGTCCCGGCCGGTGGACCTCGCCCAGCACGCCGGCGCCCTCGCCGGGCGTCAGCGCCGTGCCCTGCCCGCCTCCCGGGATCACGCCCGAAACGATGATCGTGTCGCCCGCCTTGAGTTCGGGCAGCCGGCTCGTATCGCCTTCCCGCATCGCCGCGGCGACGTCGGCCTGCAGCGTGCGGCGCACGCCGTTCTCCATCCGCACGACCTGGACGTTTTCGAGGTTCGCGCCGGTGAGCGCGCCGCCCGCCGATCCGAGCACCTCGACGATCGAGGGGATGCGTTCGAACCCGTAGCGGCCGGGCGACGCCACCGAGCCCGACACGAACACGCTCCGGCTCATGTATTTCGCCACCGTCGCGGTGACCGTCGTCGTCTGCCGCAGGTAGGCCGAAAGCCGGTCGGCGACGCGCTCGCTCAACTGCTTCGTCGTCAGGCCCGCCGCCTTGATGTCGCCCACCGGTGGCAGCGTGATGTTGCCGTCGGCGCTGACCGTGACCGACCGCTCCAGCTCCGGATGCAGCCACACCGAGATCGCGACGACATCCTCGGGCCCGAGCACGTACTCGTCGGCGCGGGCCGGCGCCGGCGGCGCGAGGACCGCGGCGAGCATCGTCAGGGCGAACAGCGCCGGCGCCAGCCGCCGGCGAATGGACATGAGCCTCATCGATGCCCTCCTGGACCGTGCGCATTCCTTCGGCCCGCACGGTGAATCGTGACGCGGGCCCGACCGCCTCGTTCCCATCTTACTTCACGGCAGCGGCGGCCCGTCATGCCGCCGGCCTCGCCTTGACCGGTTCTGAATGACGAAGGACGGCCAGGGGGTGCTGGAGCACGACCCCGAACGTGCGGGCGAGCGTCCGCAGGTCGAGGACGAGCGACCGGTGGTCCACGTAGAAGAGGTCGTAGTGGACCCGGCGCACCACCCCGTCGGCCTCCGCGTCGGGGATGCGCGAGACCTGCGCGAGCCCGGTGATCCCCGGCAGCACCGAGAAGCGGCGCGCGTAGTCGGGCACGAGGTTCTGGAACCTCAGCACCAGTTCCTCCTTCTCGGGCTTGGGTCCGACCAGCGCCATCTCGCCGCGCAGCACGTTGAGCAGCCAGGGCAGCTTGTCGAGCCGGCGCCGAGCCGCCCAGCGCGAGACCGGCCCGAGGTCGCAGCGGAAGCGCGCGCAGGTGATCGGCTCCCCGAACAGGTCCTGGGTGCGTCGTTCGATGCTGCGGCGGTCGATCGAGACGTTCGCGGGGGTGGCGCGCCGCTGGCCCCTCCGCCGGGAGCGGCCGACCCGCACCTCGCGCAGCAGGAACTCGCGCTGGCCGCGCAACCGGCCCTCGAGCGCCAGCACCAGCCACAGCGGCGAACTGAGCGCGATCAGCAGCGCGGCGATCGCGACGTCCAGCGACTGCCGCAGCCGCTCGCTCGCGTCCAGAGGCGGAGGCGCGGGCGCCGCCACCGCCGCGGGCAGCTGAACGTCGGGCGTCACGGGCGCCGGCTGCAATCGCAGCTCCTCGGCCGTCGGCTCCCGATATTCGGGCACGATCTCGTGCAGCTGCTCCTTCACCGCTCCCGGCTCGCCGCCCTCGGCGATGCGCTCCAGCCGGGCGACGGCCGTGCGGAGCCCGGGCTCGTCGATCGTGTCCAGGTCCCAGGCGAGGATGCGTTCGTGGCGGGTGATACGCGTCTTCTCGGTGTGCGAGTGAAGCTCCTCGTAGAGCTTTTCTCCCGGGCGAAGGCCGGTGAAGACGATGTCGATGTCCTCGCCCTCGCGCAGGCCGGCCAGGCGCACGAGCTGGCGCGCGAGATCCTGGATGCGCACCTGCTCGCCCATGTCGAGCAGGAAGAGTTCGCCGCCCCTGCCCATCGCGCCCGCCTGCAGCACGAGCCGGACGGCCTCGGGAATCGTCATGAAGTAGCGGCGGGCCTCGGGATGGGTGACCGTCAGCGGACCGCCGCGCTGCAGCTGGCGCTGGAACAGCGGAATCACCGAGCCGTCGCTGCCGAGCACGTTGCCGAACCGCACCGCGCAGAACCGCGTCGTGCTGCGCTGCGACGCGCTCTGCAGCAGCATTTCGCAGACGCGCTTCGAGGCTCCCATGACGCTCGAGGGGTTCACCGCCTTGTCCGTCGAGATCAGCACGAACTTGCGAACGCCATGGCGATCCGACGCGTCCACCAGGTTGCGCGTGCCGACGATGTTGTTCAGCACCGCTTCGCGCGGGCTCGATTCGAGCAGCGGTACGTGCTTGTGCGCCGCCGCGTGAAAGACGACGTTCGGACGAAACCGCGCGAACGCCGACTCGATCCCCGCGGCGTCGCGGATGTCGCAGACGACCGCGTGCACCGCGTAGCCCGGGCGCTGCGAAACGATTTCGTTGTTGATGAAGTACAGCCCGTTTTCGGCGTGGTCGAGCAGCACGAGTTCCGCAGGGCCGTATTCGGCGATCTGGCGGACGAGCTCCGAGCCGATCGACCCGCCCGCTCCCGTGACCAGCACGCGCTGGCCGTTCAGAAAGGTTCCCAGCTCCACGAGATCGAGCTGCACCGGCTCTCGCCCCAGCAGATCCTCGAT